>NZ_RAWL01000737.1:0-2057 GCF_003668885.1 Corallococcus sp. AB049A
CGTCCACCCGGGAGCTGGAAGAGGGCCTGGGACATGGCCTCCGGGCTAGCACGCACCCCTCGTCCCCTCAAGCAGCACCCCGTCCTCCCGGGAGCGGCCACTCTCCCTCATGCCTCGCATGCGGCCAGCCCCTACCCCGGCCAGGCCCGGCGCTTGTGCGCTCCCCGCCGATGCCGTACGTGCCGGGCATGTCCGTCGAATCGCCCTCCTCCCCGTCCGCTCCCCGCTCCCGTCCCGTCCGCCGCTCCTGGGTCTGGGCGGGCATCGCCGTGGCGTCGCTCGGCTTCATGGGGGTGGCGATCCACGACCTGATGGAGGGCCGGTCCAAGCCGCCGCCCCGGCTGGGCGCGCTGCCGGACTTCACCTTCACGCGGCAGGACGGCCAGCCCTTCGGGGCGAAGCAGCTGCGCGGCCACCCGTACATCGCCAACTTCATCTTCACCCGCTGTCCCACGGTCTGCCCCGTCTTCACCCAGAAGATGGCGCGCGTGCAGGACCGCACGGCGAAGCTGGGGACGGATTTGCAGCTGGTGTCCTTCTCCGTGGACCCCGCCTACGACACCCCGGAGCGGCTGGCCGAGTACGGGAAGAAGTACCAGGCGGACTTCACCCGCTGGAACTTCCTCACCGGCGACTACGCCACCCTCAAGGACACCATCGTCCAGGGCTTCAAGATCAGCATGGGCCGCGAGCCCGGCGCCGCCGAGGACGACCTGCTCTCCATCTTCCACGGCACCCACTTCGTGCTGGTGGACGGCACCGGGGAGATTCGCGGCTACTACGACAGCGCGGACCCCGAGGCGACCCAGAAGCTGGAGACCGACGCCTTCCGCATCACCCGCGAAGAGGGCTGAGAAGAGGGCTGAGAAGAGGGCTGAGCGCCCCAGCCCGCAAAGCCGAAGGGCCGGCCCCACCTTTCGGTGAGCACCGGCCCTCGTCACGTCAGCTTCAGCGGGGAGCTCAGTTGATGAGCTGCGCCTGGGCCTGCGCGATGATGTTCTGGAAGTTCTGCTGCGCGGGCTGGGAGGCCAGCGCGCCGACCTTGTCCGCGCCCTGCTTCACGACGTTCGCGATGTCGCCGATGGCCTTCACGGAGGGGGCGAACTTGGTCAGCTGGGACAGACCGGCCAGGGGGCCCTTGGAGAGCAGCGCCGCGCCGGAGTCGATGAACTTGTCCACGAACGGCTTCGCCAGCTTGCCCAGGCCGAACGGGAGCTTGTCCAGCAGGCCGCCCGCCAGACCCTTCAGGCCGCCCGTGATGGCGCCCATGGGGTTCTGCACGAAGTTCAGCGCCTTGCCCGCGATGTTCGCGACGCCGCCCGCGATGTTGGAGACCGTCTTCGCGACGCTGCTGACAACCTTGCCGATGCCGCCCATGGTGAAACCCCCTGCTTGAAGTCTGGTTTGGAGAGTGTGCCGAAGTGAAGCTGCAAAAGGATTCTCGGAAGGGGGAGGAAAATGTTTCCTCCGAATTTCCGATCAATTTCACGGAGATTCCGGGCGGGCCTCAGCCCCGGGTTCCGCCTCCGCCCTTCTTCAGCTGGTCCATCAACTCCTGGCGCTTGGCCTCGTCCTGGGGGGCCTTGGGGGCCTCGCCCGCGGGGTTCAGGCTGGGCTTGCCCGCGGCGGCGGCGCCGCCCTTGCCGGCCTCGAACTCGGACTTGGCGAAGGGGTTGCCCTGGCCGGGCAGCTCACCCTTGGCGCCCGCGACCAGGAACTCGCCGACCTCCTCCACCGTGTGCACGGGGAAGCCGTTCGCCTTCAGCTCCTCGTCGGACACGACGTTGAGCATGGGCTCCTTGTCCTTGTCCTGGGCGTACTCGAGGACCAGCTCGACGTAGTCCTCCAGCTTCATGCCCACCGCGTCCGCGATGCGCTTCGTCTCGGGGTCCTTGAGGAGCTCCGCGCGCACGACTTCCACGGGACGGGACAGACCACGCTTCTTGCCAGGGGCTTGCTGGGACATGCGATTTCGCTCCGGAGAGGAGAGGAAAGACGGCTGGGAACAACTCTAGCCCATCTTTCCAGTAGTACCCATTCCCCCACCCGGAGTGGCC
>NZ_RAWL01000738.1:0-2053 GCF_003668885.1 Corallococcus sp. AB049A
GCCCCAGGGCGGGGAACCCGAACACCCCCGTGGGCCTGGGAGGGCGGCCCGCGTACAGGGCTCCCCCCAGGCCGCTCACGCCGCTGACCGAAGAGGACCTGAAGCGGCAGCAGGCCCTGCTCCAGGCCATGGAGGACAACGAGGCGGCGGCCTACCGGGACGTCGAGGCGCTCCTGGACGACGCGCAGAAGGAGAAGGCGCGAGCGCTGGTCTCGAAGCACCGGGAGGAGCGGCAGCGCGCGCGGGAGGCCTTCGAGGCTCCCGAACCCCCGCCCGCGCCTCCCAGCTGAGACGGAGCGGCTTTCAACCCACCGCGAGTCCCCGGGGCACCGAGGACTCGAGCGCGGCGTGGAGGCGGAGCGCGGCGTCCTGGACCTCGTTCCTCCAGGCCATCCGCCAGGGCCTGCGCAGGGGCCCTGACGCGAGCCGCTTCACCACGAGGTCGCCCTTGCCCAGGTGCGGCGTGGTGATCCACTCGGAGAGCACGGCGATGCCCAGGCCCGCGCGGGCCACGTCGAGGATGGCCTCCGTCAGCGGCAGCCGCTCGATGCGCAGCCGGGGCCGCTCGCGGCCGAAGACCTGCGCCATGAACCAGTGCGACTCCGCCGCGGGCGTCTGTCCGGTCAGCAGCGTGTGCTCGCGCAAGTCATCGCGGGTGAGCGCCTTGCGGGACGCCAGCGGGTGCGACGCGGCCATCACGAAGATGATCTCATCGGAGAAGAGCGGCCGGCACTCGATGCCAGCGCGCGGCACGGAGGACGTCGTGAGCAGCGCCACGTCCAGCTCTCCCGCCACCAGGGCGGGGACGGGCTCCTGCGTGTGCTCCACCGCCAGCGACAGGTGGATGCCCGGCAGGCTCTTGCGCAGCGTCACCAGCGCGGACGGCAGCCAGTGGTAGGCGGTGTAGCACTCGCACACGAGCCTCATCCGGATGGACGGCGCCACCGGCGCGCGCACGCGGTGCTCCAGGTCGCCCAGCTCCAGCAGCAGCCGCGTGGCGCCCGAGACGAGCTCCTGTCCCGCGGGGGTGGGCACGAGCCCGCGCGGGGTCCGGTCGAAGAGGCGCGTCCCCAGCCGGTCCTCCGCCGCGAGCAGCGCGCGGCTCACCGCCGGCTGCGTCAGGTGCAGCGCGGCCGCGGCCCGGGCCGTGGTTCCAGCGGAGGCCAGGGCCAGCACCACGCGCAGGTCGCGCACGTCGAGCCGGGGGGAGGGCGGCGGGGCGATGTCATCCATGCATTGAGTCTATGTCAACGATGCGTTGGACGCATCCCATCCGGATGAGGAGAGTAGCGCCTGCATCTGGCGCAGACCCACGCTCGAAGTTCCGGAGGACATCCCATGCAGCTCTACTTCTCACCCCTGTCCTGCTCCGCCGCGACCCGCATCTGCTTCTACGAGGCGGGCACGGAAGCGACGTTCATCGAGGTCGACTCGAAGGCGAAGCGCACGCAGGACGGGCGCGACTACCTGGAGGTGAATCCGCTGGGGCTGGTGCCCGCGCTGCGCACCGACGACGGCGACGTGCTCACGGAGAACGCCGCCATCCTGCAGTACCTGGCCGGGGCGCTGCCCCACGCGGGCCTCGCTCCGGAGGACGGAAAGGGGCGCACGCGGCTGCAGCAGTGGCTGTCCTTCGTTGGGACGGAGCTGCACAAGGCGACGTTCATGCCGCTCCTCGACACCTCGGCGAACGAGGGCGCGAAGACGTATGCCCTGGAGCGGGGGAACGGCCGGCTCGCCTACCTCGACAAGCACCTCAACGGGCGCGAGTTCCTGCTGGAGCGCTTCAGCGTCGCGGACGCGTACCTCGTGACGGTGCTCAACTGGAGCGCGGTGACGCCCATCGACCTGGGGAAGTGGCCCGCGATCGCCGCGTACTTCGCGCGCCTGCAGGAGCGGCCCAGCGTGGCGAAGGCGCTCCGGGAGGAGCGCCGGCTCTACGGCGCCCTGCTCGAACGGCGCAAGACGCGGGCGTGAGCGCTCCCTCCGCCTCCTCCTGACGCGGGCGGAGGAGGGGAGGGAGACTTCAAGCTCCGGTGGCGGGGTCCGTCAG
>NZ_RAWL01000739.1:0-2035 GCF_003668885.1 Corallococcus sp. AB049A
TCTCCGGTAGCTCATCCGCGCGCGTCCCTGGCCGCACCGCGGGGGCGGTGCTCGTGGACGCGCGAGAATGCACGGGATGACTGGCCGGGTAGGCGCTCAGCCCACCTACTGGCCGCGTTTCTTCCAATCAGCTCCAGGGTGAACGGACCGCCGCCCCAGTTGCTCCGCGCTGCGATCCGCTTGGCCGACCCCGTCGCGATCCGCTTGGCCGCCCCCGCTATGAACAGCTTGGGTGACCCGACTGCGATCCATTACCCCGGCCCGTCACAGCCCACCGACACGTCCACGCCCAGCATGTCCGAGAGGGCGTCCTTCACCAGCCGTCTGGACAGCCGGTACTTGCCCACCAGTAGACTCGCCAACGCTCCCAGTCGCTCGCCGAAGGCGCTGCGCGCGTGCGCGGGCACGGGCTCCCGCGTCAGCGTGCCGCACGCGCCGCACGCCAGCGCATGGCTGCGGTACTCGGTGACGATGGCTGACAGCGGCGGCACCTCCACCACCTGCTGGCGGCGCGGCTCGCAGTCCCTTCCCACCAGCCGCCGCCGACAGCCCTTGCACTGACGGGGCACCAGTTCGACGACGTGCTGCACCGCCTCGGGCGGCAGCAAGCGCCGCTCGTGTTTCTTGTGCCCTGGCTGACCACCGGGGCCGCGGCCCGTACGCTTCTTCGGCGGGCGCGGCGTACCTGGGGCATCCGAGGAGGGCGGCTTCGAGGAGTTGCTTGAGTTGAGACCCAGCCGCTCCTTCAACTGCCGGTTCTCTTCACGCAACTGCCGGTTCTCTTCCTCCAGGTGCGCGATGCGCTTGAGCGCCGCTTCCAGCAGCGCCTCCAGCTTTGCAATTCGCACGTCCCTGGGGTCGAGTCCCGCCACGAGTGGCGGTGTGCCACTCCGCGGCCTCCGCCGTCGAGCGCCGTCCCGCCCACCGTCCGCTGCCCGGCAGTCCCTTCAAGCAGCCTCCAGCCGGTGAACGGTTACCTTCGTCATTGGGGTGCGCAGCGCCGCGCATAAAGCCGTGCTGTTCGACGAAGATCCCACCCTGAAAGTTGTCATCATGGACTGGTGTTGAAATGACGGCCGCTCACAGAACCCTCATCGTCATCGCCCACGCGCCTGCACTCCAGGATGATGACGACCGTCCGACCGCAGTTGTCCATGCAATGGAACGTGCGCTGCCCGGCTTACGCCTGGGGTGGACGATGTCGGAAAAGGGGGACCTCCTCGCCTTGCCTCAACGCGACGAGTGGGTCGCGGCCAATGTGACAAACGGCGGTTTCCCGTTCCTCTGCAACGATGATGACAACCAGCTCGTGACGGTGGCCGGACAGGAAAACCCAAACGGTCTTGCAGCAGGAAGCCCGCCGCATTTTGAAATCCATGCGGACCTGCCACTCGACGCGGTCGGCCTCGCGGGGGCTGCCGATGTGCTTGCAGGTGTGGCGGAGGGCGCTCGCGCCGTATGGGGGCATGCAACACCCAGCGGTTATGGTGGGATCGTGGCGCAACAGTTCCGCCATCCCGGCGATGCGCTGCACGTTCCGCCCCATGGACTGCCATCGCTCAAGCTCCCATGGGATAGGTCCACGCCTGAGGTTCCGCACTTTCTCGGATGGCTGAACTACTGGTCTGCCGCTACCGCACGGGCCATCGGGTTCCCAGACCTGGCTCGGGACGCGGACCTGCTTTCACGGACGCGGCGCACGGCATCGGGTGGCTGGGTCGTGCAGCTCACCGACGCGCCGCTCGACCTGGACACCCCCGCCCACCTGGACGCGCTCCTTCGGGCCTATGAGCGCTTCCCGGAGATCGGCGGACGTGCAGCGCCTTGACCCGTTTCAGGGGCCCAGCACGCCGCTCTGGCTGTAGGAAAGAGCCCCACTGCGCGGGCGTCCGCGATGGTAGCCTCCCCATTCGGGAGGTCATGCGCCATTGCTCCAACCGTTCAGATTGGCTCTCGCGCTCGTGCTTGTCTCGGGAGCCGCTGCGGGGGCTGAGCCGGCCACGGGGGCCCGCGTTGATCGTAAGCGCTCCGTGAC
>NZ_RAWL01000073.1:0-25913 GCF_003668885.1 Corallococcus sp. AB049A
ACAGGGTTGTAGGGGTGGGTGGCAGTCTCCATCGTCCCCCGCATGCGACGCTCGACGCGCGAACGGTCTGGCATGCGGTCCATCGACACGGAGGATGAGCGCATCGCCTCGCTGCTCGTCGCGGAGAGCCCGGCGCTGCACTTCGAGGGTTCCCGGGACCTGGTGGTGCGGCTGCGCGACGGGCGCCGCTTCGTGCTCACCGTGCTGACCCTGGAGGCGCTGGAGGCGCGGCTGGGCGGGGCCCCGTCCTACGTGGCCACGGGCATCGTCCTGGTGCGGCGGATGTCGGACGGCGCCCTGCTCCACGCGGTGCGCTCGGCGCTGGACCAGGGGCTGGAGCGCTTCGGCACGCTCCAGCCGCCCATCGAGGAGTGAGGCCCGGGGCCTTCAGGGTGAGGGAGCGGGCGCGGGAGCCTCCGGGAGCCTCCCCGCCACCTTCCGGCCCTGGCGCCAGACGCCGACGACGCGGTCCACGGCGGCGATATTGGTGGCGGCTTCGCCCTCCACGAGGAAGAGGTCGGCGCGCATGCCCAGCTGGATGCGGCCCCGGTCCTTGAGCTGGAGCAGGGACGCCGCGTTCCCGGTGGCGACGGCCAGGACCTGTCCCGGCGAGAGGCCCGCGAGCACCATCAGCTTGAGCTCACGGTGCTCCGCGAAGCCGGGGATGCGCAGCGGCGTGGCGCCGGAGTCCGTGCCGAAGCCCACCTTCACGCCCGCGGAGTAGAGCGTCTTCAGGTTGGCCAGGTTGGTTTCGAGCGCGTGGCGCGCCTCCCGGGCCTTGGGGTCCGCCAGGGTCTTCTTGCGCCACGCGGCGTCCTCGAACTGCGCGCGCAGCTCGGGCGACAGCGCGGGCTGGAGCACCGGGTCGTCCACGAGCTGGGGCTGGTCCGCGTAGAGGACGGTGGCTTCGTCCAGCGCCAGCGTGGGCACGTACCAGACGCCGCGCTCCTTCATGGCGTTGACGAAGGCTTCGTCCACGGGCTGGTCGCGCACGCCGTGGGCGAGGATGTCCACGCCCGCGGCCACCACGGCCTTCGCGTCCTCCAGGTCATGGATGTGGGCGGCGACGCGCAGGCCCTGCTTGTGGGACTCGTCGATGACGGCCTTGTAGATGTCCGGCTTCATCTTCGGCAGCTTGCCCAGGAAGCTGTCCACCCAGACCTTCACCAGGTCCACGCGGCTCTTCTTCAGCGAGCGCACGGCGGCGCGGGCCTCCTCCGCCGTGGTGGGGCGGAAGACCTGGTCGGGCGCGTTGTTCGTCATCGCCTGGGGAGGTCCGCCCTCCGGCACGCCAATCCCCTGCCCCGCGCCGAAGAGGTCCGCGCCGCTGAAGCCATCCGCGTGGGCCTCCTCGCGCAGCTCGTTGAACAGCGGCCGGTTCATCCCGAGCGCCGTCACGGTGGTGACGCCGTAGGCTGCGAACTGGCGCAGCTGCTTCTGGACGTTCTCGCGCGTGTAGTTCTGGGAGCCCGTGGTGGTGCCGGACGTCTGGCCCACGTGGCTGTGGTCGGAGATGAGGCCGGGCAGCATCGTCTGCCCCTTGAAGTCGATGATCTCCGCGTCCTTGGGGACCTTCGTGGCGATGGCGAGCCCCACGGACTCGATGCGTCCATCGCGCACCACCACCGCGGCCTGCTTCAGCGGCCGGCCTCCGGAGCCATCCAGCACCGTCCCGCCCTGGAAGACGAGGGTGCGCGAGGGCGCCGCGCTGGCGGACAGCGGCAGCGCGAGGGCGAGCAGGGCGGCGGTCAGGAAACGCGAGCGCATGGGGTGGGCTCCTCGGGGGGAAGCGGGGAACCCTAGGGGTGCGTCCGGACGGGAACAACCCTTCGTGGCCGCGACTGTCGTGGCGCCGGTGCTACAGGCCGGGCGCACGGTGGGAAACGAACGCCGCATCGCGGCGCGCGAGCGACTTCCACCGGGAAACACGGCGCCGTGATTATGCTGCCCGCCCGATGGATGAACCCGGCCTGCAATATCCCGGAGAAGCCCTGCGCGGGTGGCTCCGGCAGTTCGCCAAGACGCCGCTCGCCGAGCCGACGTTGAAGCTGCTGGTCGTGCTGGCGGACACGGTGTTCTTCGCGAGCCTGGGGCGGGAGGAGGGCGAGGCCACGCGCGTGCGCATCGCCTACCACGCGCAGGGGTTGCAGGGCCTGCAGGCGGTGCGCGAGACGGTCTACATCGGAGGACAGAAGGGCAAGCGGCAGGCGTGGGAGACGCTGCCCCTGGAGCCCAAGTCGAGCATCACCGACTTCAGCGTGGAGGCGCTGGTGAAGCTGGCGCCCGCGGCGAACCTGCCGCGCACGGCGGTGGTGGTGGGGCCGCGCGAGGGCAAGCTGCGCATCCAGGGGCTGGCGCGCCGGGTGGAGTACACGGAGTTCCACGCCGAGGGCGAGGAGGACGTCTTCATCCTGCACGCGCCGGAGCCGGGCCACCTGGTGGTGAGCACGCAGGGGCGCGAGGTGTTCCGCTACGAGCAGGGCGCGCCGGTGCCGCCGGGCCGGCGCGTGGCGCTGCACGACCTGCTCTTCCACGAGGACAGCGCGGTGCGCGCGGCGCTGATGGAGATGTGCTCCACGCTGGTGGAGTCCCTGCCCAAGGTGCAGCCGCTGATGGGCGGCAACCGCGAGTGGTACGTGTCGAACGCGGTACAGGGGCTCATCCGGAAGATGGCGGGGTTGCATCACGGGGGGCTCATCGCGCTGTTGCCCAAGCAGCACGACGTGGAGCGCTTCCGCACGCGAGGCAAGTACGTCCTGCCGCCGGAGCAGGGCTCGCTGTTGCGTCAGCGGTTGCAGCGCTTCGTGCAGGCGCGGGCGGACCTCATCAACGGCGCGTGGCAGGCGGAGGCCGGCAAGGCGGCGGAGGAGGAAGAGGATCCGGAGCTGAAGAAGGCCGCCGCCGAGCACGACGACAAGGTGACGGAGAGCGACTTCCAGGCGCTGGTGGAGAGCATCGGGCAGTTCACCGCGGTGGACAACGCGCTGGTGCTGGGGCCGGAGCTGGAGGTGCTCTGCGCGGGGTATCAGATCGCCATCCCGCGAAGCGGTCCGCCGCAGGTCTTCGAGGCGAGGACGCTCCAGGGGCGTCCGGGGCCGCACTACCCCATCAGCCAGCACGGCTCACGCCACCGGGCCGCGGCGGTCTTCGCCAACCAGCACTCCGGAGCCGTGGTGTTCGTGGCGTCGCAGGACGGCCCGCTCCGCTGCCTGCACCGGCCTCCGGGCAAGAAGAAGGTCCTGCTCTGGAGCCTCCTGCTGACGGAGGACTGAGGCTGGCTGGGTTGGGTATTGCTACAGCCCAGGGTCCTGACAGCCACGACCATGACCGACCGCTACTTCGACTTGTCAGAGGATGTGGAAGCTCCGGAGCGTTGGTACCTGGGAGACCCCGTTGATGAGAACGGAGTGGAGTTCGAAGATCCCTGGATCTTCCGGGCCGGTCAGCCGGTACGCGTGAAGACCCCTCTGAGCATCCCCATCGACGAGCCGGGAAAGCCCCTGCACTTCTCCGCGGCAGGCATCGGACAGGCGCCCATCCTTCACGTGAACCTGGCCACGATCTTCGCGGAACTTGCCCCCAACGACGTCCAGCTCCTGCCGGTGGACATCCCGGGACAGCCCGAACAATTCAGCATGCTCGTGGCGACCCGGATGATCCGCTGCATTGATGAGCGTGCATTCGAGGAAGCCCGGCGCTGGAAGCCCGAGGATGGACGGCCGGAGAAGGTCGGAAAGTACCGTTCCGTGCACGGCATGCGCATCGACTCGTCGCAAGTAGGCGACGCCAAGGTCTTCCGAACCTGGGGTTGGTCCATTGCCCTCATCGTCTCCGAAGAGCTGAAGACGGCCCTGGAGCGCACCGGCGCGACTGGCATGTACTTCACGGAAGTGTAGTGAGCCAGGTGCTGCGCAGGAGCCTCATCTCGACGGAGGACTGAACGAGACATGAATCGACCAGGCTGGGCACTGCTGCTGGGACTGCTCCTGTCGGGCTGCGCGACGACGCGAGTCGTGCGCCTGGAAGTGGACGACGGCGAGCGGGTCGTCGTCACACCCCGGGAAGAGGAAGACGCGCCCCGGCTGAAGCAGGACGAGTTCAAGAAGGCCGTGAGGACGCTCGCGAGGGATGTGCGGCCTTCCACGCATCCCCTGCGTCAAGCGCGCGAGCTGTTCGGCCTGCCGGAGCGCAGCGGCCTCTTCGGCTTTCGCGAACGGGCGCGACTCATCGTCCCGCTGGGTGAGGAGGAGGCACGCGAGCTGCGGCTTCTGGAAGCGTCCGACGACCTGACACGCGGCTACAGGCAGTGGTGTGACAAGCGGCGAAAGCAGCCGGGAGATTGCCTGCGCTTGCTGGAGGAAGGGCCCTTGCTGGGCAGCGACGGCCGCTATGCGCTGGCCATGGCCATCGCGATGGACTCCGTCTGGAACGAGACGGCCGAAGCCCTGCAGGGCTTCGCAAGCCCCCAGGCCGTCATGGCCACCCTCACCTCCACCGTGACGATGTACTTGCTGCTGTGGGCCATGCCGGAGCCCGTCTCCAAGGGCCTGGCCGCCCTCATCACCGCTGCGGCGATTGCGTACCTGGGCGTCGACACCGTGTGGACCCTCCTCGATGGCTGGGTGACGCTGGTGCGCCACGTGGACCAGGCCACCACGTTCGTCCAGGTGCGCGACGCGGGCGAAGCCTATGGCGCGGTGCTGGGAAAGAACGCCGCGCGCGTCTTCGTGATGCTGGCTACAGCGGCCATTGGCAACACGGCAGGGCTCGCGATGAAGGCCCCCACCCTGCCTGGCTCCGCACAGGCGGCGGTCGCGGTGGAGACACAAGCAGGCCTCCAGTTCGTCGCCATCGGCGGCGTGCGCTCCGTGGCCATGACGGCCGACGGTTTCACGCTCGCACTGGCGCCCAACGCGGTGGCCATGTCATCGCGGTCTGGGAAGCCTCAACGGCACCACCTGGCCACCATCCGCAACGAGAAGTCCTCGAAGTATGGTGGCCCCTGGACCCCGCTCTTCCGGCGCATCTTCAAGCGAGCCGGCATGGAGCTGAAGGATCCGGAGAACATCGTTGAAGTCGCGGGCCATCGTGGACCACATCCCAAGGAATACCATGACTTGGTATTCCAACGGCTGTTGCAATTCACAAAGGACTGTCGCTCCGTAGAGCAATGCCGTGAAGCACTCACGGGCGCACTGCGAAAACTGGCGGAAGAAGCCTCTACGGCTGGGACACCGCTCAACAAGCTTCTGACGATGAAGCAAGGACGTTAGCACTCCATGTCTGCCCGTTACTTCGACCTCAAGATGGATGTTCAGGAAGGCATCTGGGTTCTAGATCCGCCCTGGAATGATCTTCGTCAGGAGGAGGAAGACCCGTGGATGTTCACCCGTGGGGTTCCCATCCAGGTCCAGGGGCCACTGACCGTTCCAGTCGTTGAACCAGGCAAGCCACTGGACTTCTCTTGGATTGCCTTTGGGATGACCCCAGTCATTCACGTCAAGCTCGCCAACGTCCTGCTGGAACACGCAGCAAACGAGGTACAACTCATCCCCGTCACCATTCCCAAGCATCCGGACCAATACGTCATCCTCGTCACCACCCGCGTCATCCGTTGCATCGACGAGCAGGCATCGGAAGGAGTCCGGCTCTGGGAGCCTCAGCACGATCAGCCTTGGCGGACCGGCGAATACCTCTCCGTGGACATCATGCGCATCGATAAGTCGAAGGTCGGTGACGCGAAGATCTTCCGGCCCTGGGGCTGGAGTGTCGCCCTCATCGTCTCCGAAGACCTCAAGACAGCGCTGGAGCGCACCGGCGCCACCGGCATGTACTTCAAGGAGGTGTAGAGCCTCCCGTGCGGGGGGCCCGCCAGGGCCCTGGTACACACTCCAGATTGTCATGGTACAATCCAATTCATGTCCCAGTCCAATTGGAAGCCGCGCCTGAAACGCTCCGAGGGCCCCCTCTATGGGGCGCTCGTGGATGCGCTCGCGGCGGACATCAGCGCGGGACGGCTTCGCGCGGGGGACCGGCTGCCCACGCACCGGGAGCTCGCGAGCACGCTGGGGACTTCACTGGGCACGGTGACCCGGGCCTACGCTGAAGCGGAACGGCGGGGACTCATCTGGAGCCAGGTGGGCAATGGGACGTTCGTGCGGAACCTGCGCGAGGGGGACCGCTACACGCCCCAGCTCGACCGGACGCGCATCGACCTGGGCCCCACCGCGGTTCCCATCGTCCCCGGCGACATGGGACACCTCGCGTTCTCAGCCGCGCTCCAACGGCTGGGCGAGCGCGCGGACCTGAGCGCGCTCAGTGGCTATCAGGCACACGCGGGCACGGAAGCACAGCGGGCAGCAGGAGCCCGCTGGCTGGAGCTCTCGGGCGTGCCTGCCACGAGTGACAACGTCATCGTGAGCTGCGGGGCCCAGCACGCGACCTTGATGGCGTTGTCGCTGCTCGCGAACCCGGGTGGACTGCTGGTGGAGGACGTCACCTATCCCGGAGTCCTCGCCGCCGCGGAGTGGCTGCGATTGCCCACCCATCCGGTGGCGCTCGACGCGGAAGGACTCGTCCCGGAGGCGCTCGCGGAGGCCTGCCGGAGGGGCCCGGCGCGGGTGCTCTACTGCACGCCCACGAACCACAACCCGACCACGATCGTCATGCCGTTGAAGCGGAGGCAGGCGCTGGTCGAGGTCTGCCGGAAGTTCGACGTCACCGTCATCGAGAACGGCGCGCTGGCCCCGCTCGTGGCGAAGGCGCCACCGCCCCTGGCCGCGCTGGCTCCCGAACGGACGTACCACCTGGCGAGCCTGTCCAAGGCCGTGCTGCCCGCGCTGCGCGTCGGCTACCTCCGGATGCCGGACCTGGCGTCTCGGCAGACACTGGAGCACGCGGCCGCGGCGACGGTCTGGTCCGGGTCTCCCCTGCTCAATGAACTGGCCACGCAGTGGGTGACGGACGGAACGGGCGAGTCCCTGCGCGACGCACGCCGCTCGGAAGCCACGGCCCGCCAGGCCCTGGCGTCAAAGGTCTTGAAGGGCCATCCCTATGTCGCGCACCCCGGCGCGTACTTCCTGTGGATGCCCATCCCGGAACACCGGCGCGCCACGGAGCTGGTGGAGGCCGCCGCCGCACGTGACGTGCTGCTCGGACCCGCGCACCTGTTCGCGGCCCGGCCGGGCCAGGCGCCCAATGCGCTGCGAGTGTCCCTGGCCGCCGCCGGCTCCCGGGAGGAATTGGAGCGGGGCCTGAAGACGCTGGCGGAGCTGCTGGGCACTACGGCCCCGACACCGCGACGCCTGGCCTGACGTCGTTCCCGGAGAATGCCCATGACGCCTTCCCTGCCCCACCGTGGTGGACTCCTGTCGCATGCGCGCCTCGCGCTCCTCGTCGCGGGGCTCGCCGTCCCCTGGATGCCGGCATGGGCGGAAGCGAAGGACACACTCCAGGCCCGGCTCGACTTCTCGGAAGCCTCGTTTCACTGGGCGGAGCGCATCCGCGACACCCTCACGCCTCCCCGGTGGCTCCCCGCTGGGGAGCGGTTCATCTACCAGTCCAGGGTCGAGCCCTACGGCGAAACCTGGGTCCTGGTGGATGCGAGGAAGCGCACCCAGCAGCCCCTGCTGGACGCGGAGTCCCTGCGCTCACAGCTCACGGCGCTGTTCGGCAAGCCGATGACGTTGCCCGTCGTCGTGCCCTTCACGCTGACCGCCGATGCGAAGGGCATCGTCTTCACGGTCCAGGGACGGGCGTTCTCACTGGGCCTCACCGACAAGCGGGTCGTGGCGCTCGAGCCCACGCATCCGGTAGCGCTGTCGCTCGCGCGCGGCAATGTCCTGTCTCCGGACACGGGAGCGGTCGCGGTGCAGCGGGACACGGGGTTCGCGGTGGTGGACGCGAAGGGCACGACGCGTCTGGAGCGAGCCGGCACCGAGGACACGCCGTGGCGGCTGCCGGAGGCGGCGTGGTCTCTCCGGGGCCGGTTCCTCGCGGTCTGGCGCGACGACATGCGGGGCATGCACCGGATTCCGGTGGTCGACTACAGCACCCCGCTGGAGAAGGTGTCGTGGGTGCCCTACTCCAAGGCGGGCACGCCGCTGATGCGCTCGGAGCTGCACTTCGTCTCGATGGAGACGGGACAGGTGACGCCCGCGCAGGGCGAAGCGACGGAAGGCTACGACTGGTTCGCGGGGTGGCGTCCGGACGGCAGCGAGGCGCTGGTGCTCCAGCTGTCACGGGATGGAAAGCGATTGGACCTGGTGGCGGTGGAGCCCGCGACGGGCAAGCGCCGCCGCGTGCTTCGGGAGGAGCGCAAGGAGACCTTCGTGGCGGCGCTGGAGTTCTCGGTGGGGGGATGGTCCCAGCAGGTGAAGCCCTTGCCGGACAACCGGCACTTCCTCTGGATGTCCGAGCGCGATGGCTGGCGCCACGTCTATCTGTATGACTATTCCGGCAAGCTCGTGCGCCAGCTCACGCGGGGTGCGTTCCCGGTCCACGCGGTGGTGGGCATCACGCCGGAGTCGGACGCGTTCTTCGTGGTGGCCTCCGCGGAGGCCGGGGCACCGTATGACAGGAAGGTGTACCGGGCAGGGATGTCCGGCGGGCCGCTGAAGCCGCTGACGCCCGAGCCCGGAGCACACCGGCCCGAGCTGTCCCCCTCCACCCGCTACTTCGTGGACGGACACTCCAGCCGCGAGCAACCCCGGGTCTGGGACGTGGTGTCCACGGAGGGGAAAGCCTCCTTCCGCTACGCGAAGGCGGACACGCGAGGCCTGGCGGAGCTGCACTACACGCCGCCGGAAGGCATCACGGTCAAGGCCGCGGACGGAGTCACGCCGCTCTATGGCGTGCTGTACAAGCCATGGAACTTCGATCCGAAGAAGCGCTACCCGGTCATCGACGTCATCTACGCGGGGCCGTTCGTAACGATGGTGCCGTGGAGCTACGTGGGCTCGTACGAGTCACGCTTCGCGCATTCGCTCGCGCAGCTCGGGTTCATCGCGATGGTGTTGGACGCGCGGGGCACGCCAGGGCGGAGCAAGGCGTTCCAGGACGTGAACTACGGCCGCGTGGGCCAGACGGAGATTCCGGATCACGTCGCGGCGCTGAAGCAGGCAGCGGCCAGCCGCCCCTACATGGACCTGGAGCGGGTGGGCATCCACGGTCATTCCTGGGGAGGCTACTTCGCGCTGAGGGGCATGCTGACGGCGCCGGAGTTCTTCAAGGCGGGCTACGCGGGAGCACCGGGAGCCCTGACGGAAGAAGCCATCATCAACGAGCCGAACATGGGCCTGCTGGCGGAGAACCCGGACGGCTACGCGGCAGGCTCCAACGAAGCGCTGGCGGACAAGCTCCAGGGAGCGCTCAAGCTGATGCACGGAACGAGCGACGTGAACGCATCGCTGTCCACGACGATGCGGATGGCCCAGGCGCTGGTGCGCGCGAACAAGCACTTCGACCTGCTGATCATGCCCGGCGAAGACCACAGCCCCCCGGGCCGCTACTACCTGGACGACGTGCGCCAGTTCTTCCTGCGGGAACTGGGAGAGCCCCGGTGATGAAGCGGCTGGGCTGGGTACTGCTGCTGGGGTTGCTCGTCTCCGGCTGCGCGACGACGCGAGTCGTGCGCCTGGAAGTGGACGACGGCGAGCGGGTCGTCATCACGCCCCGGGAAGAGGAAGACGCGCCCCGGCTGGAGCAGGACGAGTTCAAGAAGGCCGTGAGGACGCTCGCGAGGGATGTGCGGCCCTCCGCGCATCCCCTGCGTCAAGCGCGCGAGCTGTTCGACCTGCCGGAGCGCAGCGGCCTCTTCGGCTTTCGCGAACGGGCGCGACTCATCGTCCCGCTGGGTGAGGAGGAGGCACGCGAGCTGCGGCTTCTGGAAGCGTCCGACGACCTGACGCGTGGCTATAGGCAGTGGTGCGACAAGCGGCGCAAGCAGCCGGGGGACTGCCTGCGCTTGCTGGAGGAAGGGCCCTTGCTGGGCAGCGACGGCCGCTATGCACTGGCGATGGCCATCGCGATGGACTCCGTCTGGAACGAGACGGCCCAAGCCCTGGAGGGCATTGCAAGCCCCCAGGCCGTCATGGCCACCCTCACCTCCACCGTGACGATGTACCTGCTGCTGTGGGCCATGCCGGAGCCCGTGTCCAAAGGGATTGCCGCCCTCATCACCGCCACGGCAATGGCCTACCTGGGCGTGGACACCGTGTGGAGCATCCTCGACGGCTGGGTGACGCTGGTGCGCCACGTGGACCAGGCCACCACGTTCGTCCAGGTGCGAGACGCGGGCGAAGCCTATGGCGCGGTGCTGGGAAAGAACGCCGCGCGCGTCTTCGTGATGCTGGCTACAGCGGCCATTGGCAACACGGCGGGGCTCGCGATGAAGGCTCCGACGCTGCCCGGCTCCGCTCAAGCGGCGGTCGCGGTGGAGACGCAAGCGGGCCTCCAGTTCATGGCCATCGGCGGCGTGCGCTCCGTGGCCATGACGGCCGACGGTTTCACGCTCGCGCTCGCGCCCAACGCGGTGGCCATGTCATCGCGGTCCGGCAAGCCTCAGCGGCACCACCTGGCCACCATCCGAAATGAGAAGTCCTCGAAGAACGGCGGACCGTGGACTCCGCAATTCCGCCGGCTCTTCAAGCGGGCCGACATGGAACTGAACGACCCGGAGAACATCGTCGAAGTCGCAGGCCACCGGGGGCCTCATCCCAGGGCGTATCATGAGCAGGTCTTGCAGGAACTGAGTGCCGCCATGGAAACCTGCCGGACCGTCGTGCAATGCCGCGAAGTCCTGACGAATGCACTCCGAGTCCTCGCCAAGGAAGCCTCCACTCCGGGAACCCCGCTCAATCAACTCCTGACCTCACGGAAGGGGCGCTAGTAACTCCCCCATGGCTGCCCGATATTTCGAACTCACGGAGGACGTTCAGGAAGGCATCTGGGTCCTGGAGGTCCCCTGGAATGAGCTACGCCGGGAAGAGGAAGACCCTTGGATGTTCACGAAGGGAAGTCCTATTCACGTGGAAGGGCGCCTCACCGTTCCCATCGGAGAACCAGGCCGCCCCCATGACTTCTGCCGAATTCCCTTTGGTCTGACGCCTGTCGTTCACATCAAGCTCGCGAATGTGCTTCTGGAGCACGCGGCGGATGACGTGCAGTTCATCCCCGTCACCATCCCGAAGCATCCCGACCAGTACGCACTCCTCGTTGCCACGAAGCTCATCCGCTGCATCGACGAGAAGGCCTCCACGGCGGTTCGCCACTGGGAAGCCCAGCACGGTCGCCCGGAAAAGCTGGGCCAGTACCGCTCCGTCTACGGCATGCGCATCGACAAGTCGAAGGTGGGTGACGCGAAGATCTTCCGCCCCTGGGGCTGGAATGGCTCGCTCATCGTCTCCGAGGACCTGAAGACGGCGCTGGAGCGCACCGGCGCCACCGGCATGCACTTCACGGAGGTGTAGTGTAGGAGGGGCCCATGCCCCGCTCGGACAGCTTCATGGAGTACACGGTCGAACTGCTCAAGCCGCTCGGCCCGGTGCAGGCCCGCTCGATGTTCGGTGGATGGGGCCTGTATTACGGCGGCCGGATGTTCGGCCTCATCATCCAGGGCCAGCTGTATTTGAAGACGGACGACGTCACCCGCCCCGACTTCGAGGCCGAGGGCTGCCGGCCCTTCATCTACCAGAGCCGCGGCAGGGAGCAGCCCATGAGCTACTGGACGCCGCCCGCGGACGCAGAGGACGACGGCCGCCGCCTGCTTCCCTGGGCCCGCCGCGCCGTGGACGCCGCCAACCGCGCCGCGATGAAGAAGGCCGCGAAGAAGGCACCGGCCGCGAAGAAGGCACCCGCGGCCAAGAAGGCACCGGCCGCGAAGAAGAAGCCCGTCAGGCGGTCTTGATCTTCGCCACGTCGCCGAGCCCCAGCTCGGCGATGGAGACCTCGCGCATCCGGAACTTCTGCACCTTGCCGGTGACCGTCATCGGGAAGCTGTCCACGACCTTCCAGTGGCGGGGAATCTTGAAGGTGGCGATGCGGCCGGTGCAGAACGCCGTCAGCGCCTCCGGCGTGAGCGACGCGCCCGCCTTCAGGCGCACCCACGCCATCACCTCCTCGCCATACCTCACGCTGGGCACGCCGATGACCTGCGCCTCGCTGATGTCCGGGTGCGTGTGCAGGAACTCCTCCACCTCGCGCGGGTACACGTTCTCTCCGCCCCGGATGATCATGTCCTTGATGCGGCCGACAATCTTGACGTAGCCCTCGGCGTCCATGGTCGCCAGGTCGCCGGTGTGCATCCACCCTGCCCGGTCGATGGCCGCCGCCGTGGCCTCCGCGTTGTCCCAGTACCCGAGCATCACGCTGTAGCCTCGCGTGCACAGCTCTCCCGGCTGGCCCAGCGGCACCACCGCGCCCGTGTCCGGGTCCACCACCTTCACCTCCAGGTGCGGGTGCACGCGGCCCACCGTGGCCACGCGCTTCTCCAGCGTGTCATCCAGCGGGTTCTGCGTGGACACGGGCGACGTCTCCGTCATGCCGTAGCAGATGGTGACCTCCTCCATGTGCATCCGCGACTGCACCTGCTTCATCACCTCCACCGGACACGGCGAGCCCGCCATGATGCCGGTGCGCAGGGACTTCAGGTCGAACTCGCCGAAGCGCGGGTGGTCCAGCTCCGCGATGAACATGGTGGGCACGCCGTAGAGGGACGTGCAGCGCTCGGCCTGCACCGTCTGGAGCACCGCCAGCGGGTCGAACGCCTCGCCCGGAATCACCATGGCCGAGCCGTGCGACGTGCAGGCCAGGTTGCCCATCACCATGCCGAAGCAGTGGTAGAACGGCACCGGGATGCACACGCGGTCCTCCGGCCCGTAGCGCAGCACCTCGCCCACGAAGAAGCCGTTGTTGAGCACGTTGTGGTGCGACAGCGTCGCGCCCTTCGGGAACCCCGTGGTGCCGGACGTGTACTGGATGTTGATGGGGTCATCGAACTGGAGCGACAGCTCGCGCGCCTCCAGCACGTCGTCGCCCATGCCCGCGCCGCCCCTCACCAGCCGGCCCCAGTCCGAGTCCAGCACCAGCGCCTCGCGCAGGCCCGCGCACCGGGGCCGCACCTCCGCCAGCATCCGCGTGTAGTCCGTCTGCCGGAAGCCCTTCGCCAGCAGCAGCACGCTCACACCCGCCTGGTTGAGCGCGTACTCCAGCTCCGACGTGCGGTAGGCGGGGTTCAGGTTGACCAGGATGGCGCCCGTGCGCGCGAGCGCGTACTGCGACACGGTCCACTCGAAGCGGTTGGGCGACCAGAGCCCCACCCGGTCGCCCTTCTGGATGCCCAGCGCCAGCAGGCCCTTGGCCACCGCCGTCGTCGCGTCCCAGAACTGCCGCCAGGTGACGCGGTAGTTCTGCGACGCCACCACCAGCGCCTCGCGGTCGCCATAACGCTCGACGGTGCGGCGCAGGTTCTGACCGATGGTCTCCCCCAGCAGCGGGGTGGTGCTGGTGCCATGGGCATAGGACAGGGCGGTCGTCATATTTCCATCGTCCCCAGGGTGGCCCCACGTCGGCAAGCGTCAGCGTGGAGCAGGGCCTCTGGCTGTCCGCTTGTACCCGCCGACGCACTCGCTACGGTCGTGGGCTTTCCCGGGGGATTCACATGCGCCTGTCGCAGTTGCTCTGCCGTGGGTTGTGGGGCTTCGCCTTGCTGTCCGTCCTTCGCGGGGGCACGGCCCTGGCTGCCGGGGAGACGCCCATCGTCGTCGGCACCCGCATCACGCTGACCTCCAAGGTGCTGGGGGAGGAGCGTCCGCTGATGATCCACCTCCCCGACGGCTACGACGCAGCGCCCACCGAGCGCTACCCGGTGCTCTACGTGCTGGACGCGGAGACGCACTTCGTCCACGTCGCCGGCATGGTGGAGTTCCTGGCCAGGACGCGGCACATCCCGGAGATGATCGTCGTCGGGGTCCCCAACACGACGGACCGCGAGCGCGACCTCACCCCGCCCTTCTCCAAGACGGAGCGCATCGACGACGGCCGGCTGCTCTCCGAGGTCGCGCCCACGGCGGGACATGCGGACACCTTCCTGCGCTTCTTCATGGAGGAGCTCGCCCCGGCCGTGGAGGCGCGCTACCGCACGCAGCCCTACCGCATCCTGGTGGGCCACTCGTTCGGCGGCCTCTTCGCGATGCACGTCCTCACGCACAAGCCGGAGAGCTTCAACGCCTACGTGGCCCTCAGCCCGTCCCTCCAGTGGAACTCCAGTGAACTGCTGCGCACCGCTCCGGAGGCCGTCGCACGTCTCACCGCGCCGGGCCGCGTGCTGTACCTGGACGAGGACGCGGAGGAGGCCCCCAACGTCGCCCGCCTTCGCAAGCTCACCCAGGACCTGCGCAAGCGAAAGCCCGCGAACCTCACGTGGCGCTACGACGAACTGAGAGGCCAGGACGACCACGCGAGCCTTCCACACATCGGGACGTATGAAGGGCTGCGGTTCCTCTTCAACGGATGGAAGGTCCCCGAAGCGCTCCAGATGACCGGAGACCTGGCGCGACTGGAGGCTCACTACACAGGGCTGTCCAAGCGCGTGGGCTATCCGGTGGTCCCCCAGGAGCGACTGTTCAACGTGGTGGGCTATCGCCACCTGGATGCGAAGCGCCTTCCCCAGGCCATCGCCGCCTTCGAGCGGAACATCACCCTCCATCCCGACTCCAGCAACGCGCATGACAGCCTGGCGGATGCGCTGGAAGCGGCGGGACGCCTCCGGGAAGCCCTGACGCACCGGGAGCGCGCCGTCGCACTGGCTCGCGAGCATCAGGATCCGGACCTGCCGCACTACCAGAAGCACGCGGATGACCTCCGCGCCCGGCTCGCACCCTGAATCCTTCGGCCCCGGTCACGGGCAGAGAGCGAGAGCTGGCTTCCGGCTTGAACGCCGCATGCGGTCCACGCCCTGGCACGCGGCGCAGAAATAGAGCGTGCGCGCCGCCAGCGGCTGCCCCGTTACCTTCCCACCGCAGCGCGGGCACGGCAGGCCCGCGCGGCCGTACACGCAGAAGCGCTCCGCGCGCTTGCGCCCGGGGGATGGAAGCGGCGGCGCGCCGGGCGTGACGATGAGCCCGTCGCGCACGCCGTCCTGAAGCAGCGCCCGCATCGCGCTCCACAACCTGTCGAACGCGTCCCGCTCCAGCTCGCACGCGGGCAACAGCGGCGGCAGTCGCGCGACGAACAGCGCCTCCGCCCGCACGATGTTCCCCACGCCCGCGATGCGCCCCTGGTCCAGCAGCGCCTGCGCCAGCGGCATGCGTCCCCGCGTCAGCCGCGCATATGCCCGGTCCGGTGACGCATCCACGCGCAGCGGATCCTCCCCCAGCCTCGCGCGCAATGTGGCCTCCTCCTCCAGCGACAGCAGCTCGCACGCGGACGGGCCGGACAGGTGCAGCGTCGCCCCATCCGAGGCCAGCCTCAGCCGGCACGCGGGCGACGGCACCGGCGCGTCCTTCCGGAAGTGGCGGATGCGGCCGAAGAGCCCCAGGTGGATGTGCAGCCGCACGTCCCCTTCGAACGTGTGGAACAGGTGCTTGCCGTGCGCGTCCACGTTCAGCAGCGCCCGCCCGGACAACACGCGCGCCACCTCCGCCCGGCCCTGGGGCGAGTCGGCCGTGAAGCGCCGCCCCACCAGCCAGCGGCGGTGGACCCGGGCGACCCGGTGGATGCTGTGACCTTCAGGCATCCCCCTGGGTAATCCCCACCTTGCCTCGCCGCCGTGGCGCACCACGTCCTGCCCCCTGGCCGGCCGGACGTCCGCGACGTTTTCCCGCCAGCGGCATCCACGTCCGGACCCCGTCACGTTATCATGACGCAACGCCCCATGGACGATCCGAACGCCCGATTGGTTGCCACCCTGCTGGAGGCGCGTCAGCGCCACTGCTTCCCCCCGGACGTGCGCAAGGCGGCGCCGGAGTTCGTCGCGCAGGTGCTGGGGCTGCTCTTCCCGCACTTCGCGGAGCGGCTGGAGTGCAACGCCGCCGCCGTGCGCCGGGACGTCACCGCCGTGGAGGCGAGCCTCCAGCGCATCCAGTCGCTGCTCGCGCCGCACTACCCCGTCACGGACGCGGGCATGTCCTCGCGCTTCATGGCGAAGCTGCCGGACCTCTATGAATGGCTGCAGCAGGACGCGCGCGCCATCTTCGAGGCGGACCCCGCCGCGCGCAGCGTGGACGAGGTGGTGCTCACCTACCCGGGCTTCTACGCCATCGCCATCTACCGCGTGGCGAACGCGCTGCACCGGCTGAACTTCCCCCTGCTGCCGCGCCTGCTCACCGAGTACGCCCACCAGCGCACCGGCGTGGACATCCACCCGGGCGCCACCATTGGCCGCCGGTTCGTCATCGACCACGGCACGGGCCTGGTCGTCGGCGAGACGACGGTGATTGGCGACAACGTGAAGCTCTACCAGGGCGTCACGCTGGGCGCGCTGATGGTGGAGAAGGCGCTGGCGGACAAGAAGCGCCACCCCACCATCGAGGACGACGTGGTGGTGTACGCGAACGCCACCATCCTCGGAGGCAACACGGTGGTGGGCCGGGGCAGCATCATCGCCGGCAACGCGTGGCTCACGCAGAGCGTGCCCGCCAAGTCCGTCGTCACCCGCCGCAGCGAGGTGCGCGCGCGCCACGGCGAAGAGGGCCTGGACGTCCTCGACTACCAGATTTGAGTCTTCCCCACGCAGTGCCCGTTCCCCATCCACAGGAGACGCCATGAAGGTCGACAACATCCTGCAGACCATTGGCAACACGCCGCACGTGCGCATCAACCGGCTGTACCCGTCGCGCGTGACGGTGCACCTGAAGCTGGAGCGCGCCAACCCGGGCGGCAGCATCAAGGACCGCATCGGCCTGGCCATGATTGAAGACGCGGAGAAGAAGGGTCTCCTCAAGGAGGGCAGCGTCATCATCGAGCCGACCAGCGGCAACACCGGCATCGGCCTGGCCATGGTCGCCGCGGTGAAGGGCTACAAGCTCATCCTGGTGATGCCGGAGTCCATGAGCATCGAGCGCCGCCGCGTGCTCGCCGCCTACGGCGCCCAGTTCGACCTGACCGAGCGCGCCAAGGGCATGAAGGGCGCCATCGCCCGCGCCCAGGAGCTGGTCGCGCAGACGCCCAACGCGTGGATGCCGCAGCAGTTCGAGAACGAGTCCAACGTCGAGGTCCACAAGCGCACCACCGCGCAGGAGATCCTGAACGACTTCCCGGAGGGCCTGGACTACCTCATCACCGGCGTGGGCACCGGCGGCCACATCACCGCGTGCGGTGAGGTGCTGAAGGCGAAGTGGCCCAAGCTGAAGGTGCTCGCGGTGGAGCCGGCGAAGTCCCCCGTCATCAGCGGCGGCGCACCGGGCCCCCACCCCATCCAGGGCCTGGGCGCGGGCTTCATCCCGAAGAACCTGCACACGGCCATCCTCGACGGCACCATCCAGGTGGATGAGAAGGACGCCTACGAGTTCACCCGCCGCGCCGCGCGCGAGGAGGGCATCTTCGTGGGCGTGTCCTCCGGCGCCGCGCTGTCCGCGGTGAACCAGAAGCTGGCGGAGATGCCGGACGGCAGCCGCGTGCTCGCCTTCTGCTACGACACGGGCGAGCGCTACCTGTCCGTGGAGAACCTCTTCCCCGCGCAGTAGTCACGCCGCGCGCCACGGTCCGGGTGGAACGCCTCACCCGGGCCGGTACGCGCGTACCCGTTCCACCAGCCGGTCCATCTCCTCCTCCGTGTTGTAGAAGTGCGGCGACAGGCGGATGCGCCCGCGCCGGACGGAGTGGGACACCTTCTGCTCCCCCAGGTACGCGCTGAGCGCGCGGACGTTCGCGCCGGGCGGCAGGAAGGTGAGGATGCCCGCGCGGTCCTTCGGCTCCGGGCCCACGTCGCAGCCCAGCCCGCGCAGGCCCGCGTCCAGCCGGGCCAGCAGTTGTCCAATGCGCGCGCCAATGGCGTCCGTCCCCACCTCCAGCAGCAGCTCCAGCGCGGCGCCCAGCGCGTAGATGCCGGGGTACGCGGCGCTGCCCTCCTCGAACTTCGCCGCGTCCGGGCGCAGCTCGAAGTGCGAGCGGTTGAAGTTCCACGCGTCGGTGGTGCTGCGCCAGCCCACCAGCACGGGACGCACGCGCGGCAGCACGTCCTTCGCCACGTACATGAAGCCGATGCCGGAGATGCCCAGCATCCACTTGTGGCTGTCCGCGCTGAGGAAGTGCACGCGGCTCTTCTTCACGTCCACCGGGATGCAGCCCACGCTCTGGATGCCGTCCACGCACAACAGCACGCCCCGGCGCTCACACAGTTCACCCAGCGCGTCCAGGTCCGTGCGGTGGCCGGTGGCGAACTGCACCGACGACACCGCCACCAGCCGCGTGCGCGGGGTGAGCACGGACGCCACGGCCTCCGGCGTCACGCCCCCATCCGGCGTGGGGATCTCGCGGACCTCCACGCCCCGGCTCTTGAGGTGCAGCCACGGGTAGACGTTGGAGGGGTACTCGATGCCCGTGGCGACGGCGACCTCGTCCCCGGGTTGCCAGTCCAGCCCTTCCGCCACCAGCCCCAAACCGTGGCTGGTGTTGCGCACGAAGGCCACCTCTTCCGGAGTCGCGCCGATGATGCGCGCCGCGAGATTGCGCACCTTCTCGCAGTGGGCCTCCCAGCCTCGCTCATGGAGGACGCCGTGGTTCACCACGTCGTCCATCCAGGCCTTCACCGCGGCGGCGGCGCGCGTGCTGGTGGGCGCGACTCCCGCGTGGTTGAGGTAGAGCTGGTCCTTCAGGACGGGGAACTCGGCGCGGTAGGACTCGAACGGGGCACTCATGGCCAGCGAGTGTATCCACCCGACCGCGCTCCACGGCACGCGCCGGAAAGCCCCGGTCGACTACAGGACGACCAGCAGGCCCAGCGACGCCGTGGGGTACACCGTGCGCAGGCCCAGGTTGCTGGAGCCCACCCGCAGCTCCCGCACGTCCGTGAAGGTGAAGCCCGGGCCGGCCCGCGCGGACAGGCCCACGCGCCCGGAGCCCGGCCGCCACATCACGCCCAGCGCCGGCTCCAGGAAGGCCGTCGTCGTGTAGTCCTTGCGGTCCGGCATCGCCGCGCCTTCCGGACGCGCGACGAACTCCTCCAGGCCCACCGTCATCCCCACGAACGGGCGCACCGTGCCGTCCGCCAGGAAGGCCAGCGTGTAGCGGCTGTCCACGCCCACGCCGAAGTTGAGCTTCACGTCGTTGCCGCCCACGTTGGTGAAGCGCGCCTTCGCGCCCAGGGAGCGATTCCACCCGCCCGCGCGCCCCAGCAAACCGAACGCCAGACGCGAGTCCCGCGACGGCGCCACCTCCGCCCGGATGCCATACAGCGAGCCGTCCAGCGCCGGCGGCTGCAGCTCCAGGAGGAACGCCCCGCGCCGCTGCCCCTCCTGCCCCGTGGACGAGGACGTCATGTCCTGCGCCATCGCCGGCACCGACACCAACGCCGCACCCACCGCCGCCGCCTTCACCCACTGCATCGACCGCCTGGACTCGACTCGCATGGCCCGTCTCCTTCGGTTTAGCCGGACGACTAATTTAGTCACACGACTAACTAAGACCGCCGACGCGGGATGTCAAGGCAACGAGCGGTCGCTGCCCTTGCGGGGGTAGGAGGCAGTGCCCTATGGGTCTGGGATGCCTTCCCCCCGCCGTGGCAAGACGCCGCCTCCCCCCGCCGCACCGGAGCCTGACGCCCGGGCGCGCCTCATCGCCGCTGGCCAGCGCGTGCTGGGGGAACGGGGCTACGACGCCGCGACGGTGAAGGAGGTGGCGCGCGAGGCCGGGGTGAACCAGGGCCTGGTGCACTACTACTTCGGCAGCAAGGACGCGCTGCTCCTGGCCGTCACCCAGGAGGCGAGCCGGCAGTACCTGACGGAGCTGGAGCGGCTGCGCGCGCAGACGCCCGCGGAGGAGCTGGCGCAGACCGCGTTCACCTGGGGCGAGAAGCTGGCCACGGACGCGCCGGGCACGTGCCGGCTGCGCTACGAGCTGTTCGCGCTGGGCCTGCGCAACAAGGAGCTGACGCCCGCGGTCGCGCAGCTCTTGGGCCAGGGTGACGAGGAGATTGCCCGCACCGTGGCGCACGTGCGCACGGGCCATGACTCGACGCCTACCGCCGAGGACCTGCACTACGCGGTCATCATCAAGGCGTGCGTGGACGGGCTCGCGCTGCACCACCAGCTGGACAAGGGCTTCGACCCGCTGCCCGTGTACGCGCTCTTGCGGCGGATCATCCTGGCCAGCATCGAGCAGCCCGCGCCGCCCCGCTCCCCCGCTCGCAAGCCGAAGGCCCAGGGCCGGCGTGGCACGCGTTCGTCACGCACGCCGCGCAAGGCGCCAGGCCCGCGCCGCCGCTGAGCAGGCACACCGCCAGCACGCCAACACATATTCAACATTCAGTGGCCTCACCAACCCGGCGGGGCGCAGGATGTCTGGCATGGACTTCCAGCCTTCCTCCAGGACGACCGAATACCTGGAGCGCGTGAAGCGCTTCATGTCTGACCACATCGAGCCGGTGGAGGGCGACTACCTCCGGGCGCTGCACGCCATGGAGGCCGGGGGTGACTGGCGCCAGTGGAAGGTGCCGCCGGTGATGGTGGAGCTCAAGGCGCGCGCGAAGGCGGCAGGGCTGTGGAACCTCTTCCTCCCGGACGCGAAGCTGGGCGCGGGCCTGAGCACGCTGGAGTACGCGCCGCTCGCGGAAGCAATGGGCCGCAGCTTCATGGCGCCGGAGGTCTTCAACTGCAGCGCCCCGGACACCGGCAACATGGAGGTGCTCTGGCGCTACGGCTCTCCCGAGCAGCAGGAGCAGTGGCTGAAGCCGCTGCTCGCGGGCGACATCCGCTCGGTGTTCTGCATGACGGAGCCGGACGCCGCGTCGTCGGACGCCACCAACATGCAGGCCACCGCCGAAGTGGACGGCGACCACGTCGTCCTCAACGGCAAGAAGTGGTGGTCCAGCGGCCTGGGCCACCCCAACGCGAAGGTGGCCATCTTCATGGGCCGCACGTCGCAGGCGGGCGCGGACCGCCACCACCAGCACTCCATGGTCCTGGTGCCCCTGGACGCGCCGGGCGTGGAAATCATTCGCATGCTGCCCGTGTACGGCGACCATGACGCCCCGCACGGCCACGGCGAGGTGCACTTCAACAACGTGCGGCTGCCGGCATCCGCGCTCATCTCCGGGCCGGGCATGGGCTTTGAAATCGCGCAGGGCCGTCTGGGGCCGGGCCGCATCCACCACTGCATGCGCTGCATTGGCGCGGCGGAGCGGGCGCTGGAGCTGATGATCGACCGGGGCATGAACCGCACCGCGTTCGGCAAGCCGCTCATCAACCTGGGCGGCAACCGCGAGCGCGTGGCGGAGGCGCGCATCGCCATCGACCAGGCGCGCCTGCTCACGCTGTACGCGGCGTGGAAGCTGGATGACGTGGGCGCCATGGGCGCGATGACGGAGATTTCGGCCATCAAGGTCGTGGCGCCCAACGTGCTCCAGCAGGTGGTGGACGACGCCATCCAGGTGCACGGCGGCGCGGGGGTGTCTCGCGACACGCCGCTCGCGGGCTTCTTCGCCCAGGCGCGCAGCCTGCGCATCGCGGACGGCCCGGATGAGGTCCACAAGGGCGTCATCACCCGCATCGAGCTGGCGAAGCGCGGCTTCAGCAAGGGAGGTTGAACATGACGACCCCGGTCTCCATCCCGCTGGACGAGGGCAAGGCGGTGCGCTCCGGCGAGGCGCTGGACGTGCCCTCGGTGGACGCGTGGCTGAAGGCCCAGGTGCCCTCGCTCCAGGGCACGCCGGAGGTGACGCAGTACACAGGCGGCGCCTCCAACTGGACCTACCGGCTCAAGTACGACAACCGCGACCTCATCCTGCGCAGGCCGCCCTCGGGCACCAAGGCGAAGTCCGCGCACGACATGTCGCGCGAGTACACCGTGCAGCAGGCGCTCAAGCCCGTGTACCCGGTGGTGCCCACCATGGTGGGGCTGTGCCAGGACCCGGCCGTGCTGGGCGCGGAGTTCTACGTGATGGACCGCATCCCCGGTCTCATCCCGCGCAAGCACCTGCCGAAGGGGCTGGACCTGGACAAGGCCCGCACGCGCCAGCTGTGCCTCAACGTGGTGGATCAGCTCATCGCGCTGCACGGCGTGGACGCGCAGGCGGTGGGGCTCCAGTCGCTGGGCAAGGGGCCGGGCTATCCGCAGCGCCAGATTTCCGGCTGGTCCGACCGCTACGAGAAGGCGCGCACCTGGAACGTGCCCCGGATGAAGCGCACGCGTGAGTGGCTGGCCGCGCACGTGCCCCCGGACATCAAGACGTGCGTCATCCACAACGATTGGCGCTTCGACAACGTGGTGCTGAAGCCCGAGGACCCCACGCAGGTCATCGGGGTGCTGGACTGGGAGATGGCCACGCTGGGCGACCCGCTGATGGACCTGGGCAACACGCTGGCCTACTGGGTCCAGGCGGATGACGACGCCTTCCTGCGCATGACGCGGCGGCAGCCCACGGACCTGCCCGGCATGCTCACGCGCGAGGAGGTGGTGGCGTACTACCTGGAGCGCACCGGCCTGAAGCCCTCCAACTGGACCTTCTACGAGGTCTACGGCGTCTTCCGGCTCGCGGTCATCGCGCAGCAGATCTACTACCGCTACCACCACAAGCAGACGCGCAACCCGGCGTTCAAGAACTACTGGCTCATCGTCAACTACCTGGCCTACCGCTGCCAGCGGCTCATCAAGAAGGCGGGCGGCTGATGGGCGCGCTCTACCTCATCCGCCACGGGCAGGCGTCCTTCGGCGCGAAGGACTACGACAAGCTGTCGGACGTGGGCGTGGAGCAGGCGCGCGTGCTGGGCGCGGCGCTGCGCTCGCGGCTGCCCAGGGTGGACGCCGTGGTGACGGGCACGATGCTGCGCCACCGCGAGACGGCGGACGCGTGCCTCCAGGCGATGGACCAGCAGGTGGAGCCCGTGCGCACGGCCGGGTTCAACGAGTTCGACCACGAAGAGGTCGTGCACCGGCACACGCCGCGCTACGCGGACTTCCACGTGCTGCGCGAGGAGCTGGCGCAGGCGAAGGACCCTCGCCGCGCGTACCAGGACCTCTTCACGCAGGCCGTGGGGCGCTGGGTCGCGGGCGGACACGACAGCGAGTACCGGGAGCCCTGGAGCGCGTTCAAGGCGCGCTGCCTGGAGGCGCTGGCGGCGCTCATCGCGTCGCTGGGGCCCTCCAAGACGGCGCTGGTGTTCACTTCCGGCGGCCCCATCACGGCCATCAGCCAGGACCTGCTGGGCATCCCGGATGAGCACGCGTTCCGGACGAACTGGACGCTGGCGAACTGTGGACTCACGAAGGTCATCTACAGCGAGCGGGGCAGGTATCTGTCCACGCTCAATGAGCACGGACACTTCGAAGGCGAACACCGCGGGCTCATCACCTACCGCTGAGGTGGGGGGCTCGCGTAGCGTGGGCGCATGACGCGGTGCCTGCTCAACATCGACCTGGGGGAGCTGCCCGGGGAGGACGAACAGCTCTACGCGCTCGCGCACCTGGCGAACATCGCCTGCGGAGGCCACGCAGGGGATGAAGCGGCCATGCGGCGGGCGCTGGAGCTGTGCGAGCGCCACGGCACTTTGGCGGGCGCGCACCCGTCCTACGCGGACCGCGAGAACTTCGGGCGCAAGGCGCTGGACGTGGCGCCGGAGGTGCTGCGCGCGCAGGTGGCCGAGCAATGCGCGAAGCTGGCCGCTTTGGCCCGTGAGCGGGGTGTGCCGGTGCGGCACGCGAAGCCACATGGGGCGCTGTACCACGCGGCGAACAAGTCCCCGGCGCTGGCGCGCGCGGTGGTGGACGGCGTGGTGGAGGCGCTGGGCACGGACGTCACCATCGTGGGGCCCGGCGCCGGCGCGTTGAGGGACGCGGCGCGGGCGGTGGGGCTCGGGTATGCGCGCGAGGGCTTCGCGGACCGGGGCACGCTGCCGGACGGTTCGTTGATTCCGCGCGGCCAGCCCGGCGCGGTGCTGACGGACGTGGGGCAGGCGCGGGACAACACGGTGCGGCTGGCCACGGGCGGCACGGTGGACACGCTCTGCGTGCACGGCGACACGCCGGGCGCGGTGACGCTGGCGCGCGAGGTGCGCGCGATGCTGGACGCGCTGGAGCAGCCGCCGGAGCCGCTGGGAGACAGCGCGCTGCGGCTGGTGTTGCCGGAGTCGGTGGACCGGGGCCTGGCGCTCGACGCCCTGCACGCGCTGCCGGGCGTGCGGGACGCGACCATCACCGAAGCCCACGCCTGCGTGTACTTCGACCCGGCGGTCCCGCCCGAGTTCCCCGCGCTCGCGCTGACACGGCTGCGCGTCGCGCCCATCGCCCGGGTGGCTCATCCGCTCATCCGCATCCGCGTGCGCTACGACGGCGAGGATCTGCCGAAGGTGGCCGAGCACGCGGGCCTGTCCGTGGACGAAGTGGTGCGGCGACACACGGCCCGCGAGTACACGGTGCGCTGCGTGGGCTTCATGCCGGGCTTCGCGTACCTGGGAGACGTGGACCCGAGCATCGCGTGCCCCCGGCTGCCGGTGCCGCGCACGCGGGTGCCGGCGCTCTCGGTGGGCATCGCCGGGGAGCGCACGGGCGTGTACCCGTTCGCATCGCCGGGAGGCTGGAACCTCGTGGGCACCGCGCTGGGCTTCACCGCGTTCGACCCGGCGCGAGGCGCGGTGATCCAATTGGGTGACCGCGTCCGCTTCGAGCAGGTGGAGGCATGAAGGCCGTCCGTTCGACGCGGCCCAAAACCTGTCCGACTGTCGGACAGGTTTCCGCTGCCCGGCCGGCAGGGGCGCCCAGGCGGACCGCGCGGGGTGAAGAGGCATGAGCGCCTGTATCGAAATCACCGGCCTGGGCGCGCCCGCCACCGTGCAGGACGGAGGACGCTCCGGGGTCATGCATCACGGCATCCCTCCCGGCGGCGCGTGGGTGCCGGAGCTGCTCATCGCGGCGAACCGCGCGGTGGGCAATGCGCCCGGGGCCGCGACGCTGGAAGCCTTTGGCCGGCTGGAGCTGCGTGCCCGGGGCCGCGACGTACGCGTGTCCATGGATGGCGAAGCCCCCAGCCTCCTCGCGGACGGAGCCACGCTCACCGTGCCCGCGCCCACCCGGTACGCCGTGCGCTACGTGGCCGTGGATGGCGCGCTCGCCGTCCCTGAAGTCCTGGGGGGCCAGGGCACGCTCTGGGTGGCCCGCCTGGGCGGCTGGGAGGGCCGGCCCCTGCGCACCGGGGACACGCTCCCCCTGGGACCTCCCGGCACCGCCCCTTCCCCAGCCGACCTGTCACGTCTCACGGAGGCCCTGGACCCCGCCGCCCCGCTGCGCGTGCTGCTGGGCCCGGATGCGTCCCGCTTCAGCGACGCGGCCGTCGCGCTCCTCCTGGGCAGCACCTTCTCCGTGTCGCCCGCCAGCGACCGCGTGGGACAGCGGCTGGACGGGCCTCCCGTGCCCCATGGTGACGAGGGCGCGGGCACGTGCCGCCCCATGGTGCGCGGTGCCATCCAGGTCACCCTCTCCGGCACGCCCATCGTGATGGGCCCGGACCACCCCACCACCGGGGGCTACCCGCTCATCGCCGCGCTCATCCGCGCGGACTGGGGCCGCCTGGGCGCCCGCCGTCCGGGCATGCCGGTGCGCTTCCAGGCTGTGACCCTGGAGGTCGCCCGAGACGCCTGGAAGAACCACCCTTCCCGGCCAACCGGGGCAACTCCGGCCCCCGCCTGACCGATACTGGGGGCATGACTCCTCCGAAGATCGGCCCGCGCCCCACCTGTCTCTTATACAAATCTGACGCTGCCGACGAC
>NZ_RAWL01000740.1:0-2033 GCF_003668885.1 Corallococcus sp. AB049A
CGCCCACCCCGTCCACGGGGCGAGCACGGCCGCCAGCGCCCCGCAGACGAAGGCGTAGCCCACGAGCAGGAAGGGCACGAACACGGCGATGCTCGCCACGTCCAGGCCCATGGCCTTCGCGTCCTCCGCCAGCTCCACGCGCGCCAGCTGCAGGTGCTGCGTCACCAGGCGACTGAAGCCGTCCGCCATGCGCCCGACGAGCGCGGCCACGCCGCGATCCGTCTGTTCACTGCCCACGTGCATGCGCTCTCCGGCCGACGCTCACGTCCCTGTGCGCGTGGGCGCCAACCTAGGCACCCCCCTTCCCCGCGACAACCACGGCGCGAGGAATTTGTCCGGCGTTCGCCAGCGTCGGCCACTCAACGCGAGAAACCACCGGACTCGCGTCGCAGTCTATCGCAAGGCCGCACTCCTAGCCGATCAGCTGCACCGGCGGTGCGACCGGCGGCTGCACGGAGATGGGCGCCTCGAAGCGCATCACCAGCGGCAGGTGGTCCGACGCCACACGGCTCAAGGGCGAGCGGTGCGGCGTCACCGACACCGGCCTCACGCCCGAGTCCACGTAGATGCGATCCAACCGGAAGAGCGGCAGCCGCGTGGGGTACGTGCGCGCGGCGGCGCCCAGTTCGAACGCGGCGTCGTGGATGGCCTCACGCACCAGCGAGGACACCGGCCCGTTGCCCCAGGAGTTGAAGTCTCCACACACCACCATGGGGTCCTTGCGGGCCGCGTCTCGCAGGAGGTCCGCGGACAGGAGCAGCGCCTCCTGCCTGCGCCGTTCACTCACGGACAGGCCCAGGTGGAGGCAGAAGACGTGCAGCTGCTGGCCTCCGCCCAGGTCCAGGTCGCACCTCAGCGCGCCCCGGGGTTCGCGGCGCGGCACGCTCAAGTCGTAGTTCTTCGACTTGAGCACCGGCAGCCGGCTGAGGATGGCGTTGCCATACCGGCGGCCATTGCGGACCACGTTGGGTCCGAAGGCCATGTGCATCCCGAGCATCTGGGCCAGGTGCTCGGGCTGGTCCTCCCGGGGCGTCTTGCCCCGGAAGTCCCCCACCTCCTGCAGCGCGATGATGTCCGCGTTCACCTCCCGCAGGACCGCGCCCACGCGCTCCAGGTCGAAGGCTCCGTCCACCCCGATGCCGGAGTGGATGTTGTAGGAGACCAGGGTCAGCTCCACGCGTCGTCCACCCTCTTTCGTCAGGCCGGGATGATGCGGCGGGCCGCCAGGCGCACCGCCTCCAGGGGCAGCAGCGCCAGCCGCTGCATCGCCGTCGCGACGTCACCCACGCCGGACTGGATGGCCTTGAGCTGCCGGCGCGCCTCGTCGATGAGGTCCGGCAGACGGCCCTGCTCCACCGGGCGCTCCTGGGTGGGCGGCAGCGCGCCAATGGGCGCCGTCGTCCCGATGACGGGCGACGCGGCCGCCTTGCGCTGCTTCTTCGCGGCCCCGCTCACCTTCGACACCGGCCCGTGGGAGAACTTGGCGTCCGCCTCCGGGCGGGCCAGCTCCTCCAGCTGGAGCTCCATCTTGCGCGCGTTGAGGATCTCCTCCGTCTGCGCGTGGCTCTTGCCATAGTGGATGCCCTCGTGTTCGTCCACCGACACCCGCGACGACTGGGCGAACTGCGCCTTGTCGCGCTGGCGCAGGCTGCGCTTCTGCACGGGCAGCGTCTTGGGCACCTGGAAGTGGTCGAAGCTGTAGGAGCGAGGCATTCGCGCTCTCCCTTTCGAAATTGATGTGCTGCGTTGATGTGGGAAAGCTAGGGAGCCCCTCGCCGTCCGTAACGCCTTGACGCGAGGGGAACTGGCACGGCTGCCTGCTTCACGTCCGGCCAGGAACACCGTTTCGCCTCCGAGGGCACCCAAGTACCGGCAATGGCACACTTCTGGCCCCTGCTCGCAGGCCGGACGGCCAGCCGTCATCCAGCGGGCATCCAGCCAGGCCCTTCCGGGCAGAGAAGCAGACAGCCAACACGGCTGACGCTGGTCCGGGAAGGTTCCGCGCTCGCGTGGTGTAAAGAACGGCCCATGCC
>NZ_RAWL01000741.1:0-2030 GCF_003668885.1 Corallococcus sp. AB049A
GCCCACCCAAGCCGCAGACGCTGCCGAGTGCCGTCTGGATCAACAACCCCGCCCGGTTGGCCAACTCACTGGAGGTTGCGCAGTAATCTCACGAACTCGCTGTCTCACTCACGTTGACAGGTTCCGCGGAGGTGCGCCATCAATGCACCGTCCTGAGTGTTAGTTATGCCTGGCTGGCATTTTGAGCTGGGCACCAAGAAGCTGAGGGGGAACCGCCGAGGAGGCTTTTCACAAGACCAGAACCCCCCAACTTCCATAGCAACCCCCTAATCGGAACTGCGCACCAAATATGCGACAACCACCCGGGCGACCTGCTTCGTCACCCGGGGGGCCCAGAGAACTACGGGCAGCTACCCGTTCCCGTGGCGCCCACCGCCGGCAATCCGCTCGGGCGGTTGGGCAGCGGCAGTTCGGGGTGATCGAACGGCGCCCTTTCCTTCTCCACGCGGCAGTCCGTCAGCGCGTTCGTCAGGAAGTCGAGGAGCGCGCCTCGCTGGGCGGTCGTGAGGGTGAAGGGCTGCAGCAGGCTGGTGGTCTGCGGGTTCGGTACGTCGCGGCCTCCCTGGGCGTAGAAGTCGATGACGTCGTTCAGCGTGGCCTTGCCTCCCTGGTGGAAGTACGGGGCCGTCAGCTTGATGTTTCGCAGCGTGGGCGTCTTGAAGGCTCCCAGGTCGAAGGGCGAACCGCTGATGGACACCGGGACTCCCTGCGCTCCCAGGCGGCCTCGGCCCGGGTCCTCGTTGGGCGGACGCAGGCCCAGGTTGTGGAAGCCCTGGTCTCCTCCGTCCGCGTTCAGCGAGCCCGCGACTTGGTACGCACGCCAGCTGGCGTCCGAGAGCAGACCTCCGTTGTGGCAGGTGTTGCAGCGCGCGGGCCCCAGGAAGACTCCGAAGCCGTGGAGCTGGTTCAGCGTCAGCGCCGTGATGTTGCCCTCCAGGAACTTGTCCAGCGGCGTGCGGTCCGGCACCAGCGTCGCCTGATACGCGTAGAGCGCTTCACCGACGATGAGCGAGAACTCCGCCTCCGCGTTGTTCGTCAGCGTGGGGCCAAAGGCGCGCAGGATGAGCTCCTTGTACGTGCACGGGACTCCGTCGCAGATGAGACCCGGGCCCGCGGGGTTCGCCAGGGGCCCCAGCACGCTGTCGTTCGTCGCCACGTGCTGCAGGCGCAGCGCTCCTCGCGGCAGCAGCTTCGTGCCCAGGCTGTTCGGTCCGTTGAACGGACGGCCCGTGCAGGTCATCTCGAACTCGTCCACCGGCGGCGCGACCGCCTGTGACGCCAGGGCCACGTTCTCGACCGTGTACGGGCCGTTGCCGTTGCCCAGGTGACCGAAGGGGTCCCGGCCGTTGAAGACGTGCGTGGCCAGGCCGTCCCAGAACAGCTCGCGGAAGTACACCGCTCCAATCATCGTCGGGCTGTTGCGTGCTCCCACCCGGCGCTCGGTGTACCACGGGAAGGCCGACACCTGCTGGCAGATGTCGGTCGACTGCGTCAGGTCCGGGTTGATGCCGAGGAAGGTGGCTCGCACCGTGCCCTGGGAGCCCACCCGGTCGTTGTTCGTCACGTTCGACGGCGTGAACTGCTGGCCCGCCGCCGTGACTCCGCCGCTCGCGTAGATGCCGTCGATGCCCGGGTTCAGCGTGTTGAACGTGCGGTCATCCGCTCCCGCCTTGAAGTGACAGGTCGCGCACGCGCTCTGCGCGTCCGAGCCGATCTGCACGTCCCAGAACAGCGCCTTGCCCAACTGCACCGCCGCCGGCATGTTGGTGATGTGCAGCCCCTTCGGCGCGGGCACCTTCTCCGCTCGCAGGGGCAGGATGCGCATGAAGTCGTAGCCTCCCGGCGGCAGCGTGGACGCGCTGCGCGCCTCCAGGCCCGTGGTGTTGGCTTCAATGCCCACCGTGGAGAGCGCCAGCGCGGTTCCTGCCGCGGCCTTCTCCAACATGGCGGCCTCCTCCGCCTTCTCGCTCGTCGCCGCGGCCGCGGGCGCCGCCATCACGGGCGCGGGGGCTGTCTCTTATACCACATCT
>NZ_RAWL01000742.1:0-2013 GCF_003668885.1 Corallococcus sp. AB049A
GCGTCCCACCGGACCCGTGAAGTGGGGCGAAATCGAGGGGCGGGTGCTGCTGACCGGGACGCCTCCCCAGGCCTCCAGCGCGCCGACCTCCGCCACCGTCGCCAGCGTGTGCGGCGACCAGGCGGAGGACCGCTCGCTCGTGGTGGGAGGGGAGGGCGCCCTGGCGCACGCCGTCGTCTCGCTCCAGGACGGCGCCGCGCTCCCCGTCCCGGACGCGCCCGCGCCCCAGCCGGTGCTGGACCAGAAGCAGTGCCACTATGAACCGCCCACGCTCGCGGCGAAGGCCGGCGGTGAGCTGGTGCTGCGCAACTCCGACCCGCTGGTACACAACGTGCGCGCCCAGGCCGGGACGAACCGCTCCGTCTTCAACGTGGCCATGCCCCTGGAGGGGATGACCCTGCGCCGCCCCCTGCCCGCGGAACCGGGCACCGTCCAGGTCCGCTGCGACGTGCACCCGTGGATGCGCGCGGTGGTCCGCACCTTCAACCACCCGTACTTCACCACCACCACCCCGGACGGGCGCTTCCGGATGCGCGTCCCCGAAGGGGCCCACACGCTCGTCTTCTGGCACGACCGGCTGCCGGAGACCTCCCGGACCGTCACCGTCCGCGCGGGGGAGACCGTCCAGGTCGATCAAACCTGGGGTGTGGATGCGCTGCGTCAGGCCGGTTCCGCGAAATAGGGCGCCCCTGACAGGGGTGTCGCGTCCACGGCCGGCCCGATGAAATACCCGGCCAGGGGGCGCGTATAAGTGCCTGGAAGCACGCCCCCTGTTCAGACTTCTGTCTTGGTGGCAAAATTGCTTTCGTGGAAGCCAACACTTCCGCCTGAGGGGGAGTCACCATGCATCAGTCCAGGAAGCAATCCGCCGTGCCCGCGGAGACCGGGCCCCTGTCCCTGGGGGGCCGCCGCAAGGGCGCCCGGCCGGTGGGCATGCAGGAGATGGGGCCCAACCTCTACGAGAAGATCGAGAGCGCGCTCACCGAGCTGTCGCTGGTGTCGTCCCACGAGCGTCTGAGCGGCACCTGAGGTCCTGACGTGTCCCCTGAGCGGCGCGGGCCCCTTCCGGGTCCCCGCTCCGGGAGCGCCGTCTTCCCAACCCCCAGTCCTGGCGAGGAGGGAAACGGCAAAAGGGCCCGCCCGAACGAATCGGGGGGCCCTCGGGACTTCCACCGCGAGGCAGACCCTAGATGTCGTCGTCTTCGGCGGGCTCGGCGCCCGGCTCGGCGTCCTCGTCCTCACCGAAGGTGTCGAGGTTCTCCTCGTCCTCCTCGGCCGCGGGCGTCTCCTCGGGCTCGGGCTCGATGACCTTCGGAGCCGCGGCCAGGCGGCCACGCCGGCCCTCGGTGGGCTTGGCGACCACGTTCTCCCGCTGATCCGCCCCGCACTTGGGGCAGATGGGGTCCGGCTTCTTCATGTCGTAGAACTTCGTCCCGCACTTGAAGCACGAGTGCTTGGTCCCGAGATCCTTCGCCGGCATGCGCCACCCTCGTAGAAGCCTGGAGTGAAACCGAGGGCGGCTGAATAGTTGGGCCGAAGAACAGAGTCAACCGTGTGTTTGCGCGGGAGATTTCTGGCGGTAGCATCCCCGCCGGTTTCCCCCGAGAGCCGGACGCCCCCTTTGAACTTCACCTGCGACAATTGCCAGAAGCGGTACTCCATTGCGGACGAGAAGGTCCGCGGCAAGACGGTCAAGGTCCGTTGCAAGAACTGCCAGAACGTCATCACCGTGGAAGGGCCCGCCGAGGAGGAGAGCACCCGTGTGGTGTCGCTCGCCGACGTGGAGCGCATCCGCGCGCAGGAGCGTTCGCTGGCGGGGGGTGGTGCCGCCGCGGCCGCGCCTGCCCCCGCACCGGCGCCAGTGTCCGCCGTGGCAGCTCCTGCACCCCTGGCCAGGCCTCCTGCGTCGGCCCCCCAGACGCCCTGGGATGACGAGCCCACGCGCACCGCGCCTCCCCGCCAGACGGCCGGGGCTCCGTGGTTCGTGATGGTGCGCAACAAGCAGGAGGGCCC
>NZ_RAWL01000743.1:0-1990 GCF_003668885.1 Corallococcus sp. AB049A
CACCCCCACCGCCGAGACGCCCACCGCCTCCCCGGCCGCTTCGAACGCCGTCGCGCCGGAGGCCTCGCTGGCGAAGCCCTTCAAGCTGTCGCGCCGCTTCGACCGCACGGCGCGCCTGCTGGGCGACAACGCCATGGAGCGGCTGGCCAACGCGCACGTGGTGGTGTTCGGCCTGGGCGGCGTGGGCAGCTTCACGGCGGAGGGCCTGGTACGCAGCGGCGTGGGCCGGCTGACGCTGGTGGACCACGACGACGTGTGCGTCACCAACACCAACCGCCAGCTGCACGCGACGGTGAAGTCGGTGGGCAAGTCCAAGGCGGAGCTGATGGCCCAGCGCTGCCAGGACATCAACCCGCAGGCGAAGGTGGAGGCCCTGCGCGAGTTCTACCGCGAGGAGCTGGCGGAGACGCTGCTGCCCGCGGGTAGGTACGACTTCGTGGTGGACGCCATCGACAACGTGAAGGCGAAGCTGCACCTCTTGCACCGGTGCGTGAGCCTGGGCCTGCCGGTGGTCAGCTCCATGGGCGCGGCGGGACGCCTGGACCCCACGGCCATCCGCGTGGAGGACCTGAGCGAGACGCACATGGATCCGTTCGCCAAGGACATCCGCAAGCTGCTCAAGCGCAAGTACGGCGTGGAGACGGAGCGCCACACGGGCATCACGGCCGTGTACTCCATCGAGACGCGCCGCCAGCCGGTGCCGCTCAACTACGACGACGCGACCGACGGCTTCCTGTGCGTCTGCCCGCAGGACAACGAGTTCCACACCTGCGACCACCGCACGCAGATTGACGGCAGCGTGGCCTTCGTCACCTCCGCCTTCGGCATGAACGCCGCGGGCGTGGTGGTGCGCCGGCTCGCTTCCACGCGTTAAGCGACTCGGGGCCGGGCCTGCGTCACCGCGGGCTCCCGGCCGCACGGGCGGCGGAAGACGCAGCGGGCGCAGGCGTCCAGGTTGCCCGTCTGCGGGAAGGCCTCCACTTCCTTCGGCGTGTTGGTGGCGGCGTCCTTCAGCAGGGAGCGCATCCCCTCCACGCTCCGGGCGAAGTGCTGGCGGAAGGAGTCCATGGCGGACGGATCCACCGTCACGTCGTGCTCCAGCCCCTCGTTGAGGTACACGAGCGACGCGCGCACCTTCTCCAGCGGGTAGCGGTAGCGCTGCGCGATGTAGAGCGCGTAGCCCAGCACCTGTTCGTCGTAGCCCTCGCGCGAGCGGCCCGTCTTCCAGTCCACCACCACGACGGAGCCTTCGGTGTCCACGTAGGCGAAGTCCGGGATGGCGAAGGTCTTCACCCCGTCCAGGACGAAGTGGGCGAAGTCGAAGCCCGCGTCCACCTCCAGCCACTGCGCGGGCTTGAGCCCCTTGGCGATGCCGGGCCAGCGCGACTGGAAGAACCACGCGAGCGCGGAGCGCACCGTTTCGAAGTTCTGCTTCCAGGACTCGTTGGGGATGTCCTCGCCGTACTCGTGCTCCGCCAGGCCGGTGAAGGGCTTGCGGTACTTCTGCGTCCAGTAGGCCTTGGAGCGCGAGTGCCGGAAGTCGTCCTGCATCAGCTTGTGCGTGCGCGCTTCCACCTTGGCGGGGTCCACCTCACGGCCGGCGCGCCAGTCCAGCAGCACGTCCTTGAGGGCCTCGTGCACGATGCTGCCCGCCCAGGTGTAGCGGTTGTGCAGCTTCTTGAGGACGTAGAGCTCGCGCACGTCCCTGGCCGCCTCCGCCTCCCAGCCGCCCCAGGAGCGGTAGTAGTAGAGGTAGTAGGCCCGGAGGCACTCGGAGAACTTCTCGTGGCGGCTCTTCGACCAGGAGAAGTCGTTGGTGATGGGAGGGCGGGCCATGGACGCGGGGCATCCTATAGACGATCGCCCGCCTCGCCAGAAGAGGGACGGCCCGCCGGACAACCGCCCCCTGCCGTCGGTAAAAACGCCGGGGTCGCCCGACCGTACGGGTATGGTGCCGCGCCCCCCCGCGAAGAATCACATGAGCCCACGC
>NZ_RAWL01000744.1:0-1983 GCF_003668885.1 Corallococcus sp. AB049A
CCCCAGCCATCGCCCGCCCTTGTTCACGTCCGTTGCCCGCGCCTCCTGGTCTTCAGGGGTAGGCACCCCCAGAAGCCATGTCACCCGCTGGGACAAGGCGAGTGTTGTCCGTCCACGGAGTGGGTGTGCGCACAGGGCGGCGAAGTGGGTGAAAGGTGCGTGCTAGCGTTTCGCTCCGTCGAGACATCGGGAGCGGACATGGCGTTGAGCACGTCAGAGGACTTCAAGCTGGACCTGGGCGTGGAGCCCTTGCGGCTGCTGCCCATCGTGTCCCGGCTGGAGGACTTCGTCCGGCCGTTCTGCGCCGCGCTCGATGCGTTCCATGCGGACTGGGACGCGCTCCGCAAGCTCCGCAAGGCGGAGCACCTGCCCTTCTACGAGAACCGGCTGCGCGAGGAGCACCAGCTCACGCAGCGCAAGCACCACACCGGCACGTCCGCCTTCGAGCTGGGCGAGACGGGCTGACGCGCCGTGGCCCCCAGCTACCGGGAACAGTGGGATGATCTGCGGCGGCGCGCCCGCCTGGTGCTCGTGGGGTTCTTGCTCTTTCCGCTCATCCCTGTCGTGGGATGGGCCCTGGAGGGGCGCCCAGGCGGAGGGCGAATCCTGTTTGCCTTCGCGCTGGGGTCGATGGGGTTCACCGTGGTTGCGTCATTTCGGGCAGGTTTCTTCCGGTGTCCCCGCTGTCGAGAGCGGTTCTTTCTCGACGGGCCCTACAGGAACTCCTTCACACGGAAGTGCCTGCGCTGTGTCCTTCCGAAATGGGCCGACCAGGACTGAGCACGGCCTACCGTGTTCCTTGCGCGTGTCCTTTGCTTCCCTCTGCGAAGCATTCCTGGGAGGCACGCATGCGAATGACGTTGTGAGTGCTGGGCGTGGTGCAGCGCGGGGCCTGCGGGGGCTGGGCTGAGTGTCAGACGCGTGTCCTTTGCTTTGCTGGGAAGTGTCACTCCCAGGGGGCGTGGATGCGAATGACGCGATGCGGGGCTGTCTGGCTGTGGCTGCTGTTGCCGGTGGCCGCATGGGCAGAGGACGTCCCGGAGGCGCCGCCCGTGGAGGTGGAACGGCGCCCACTGGACGAGGCCTGGCGCAACCTGCTGCGCGTGGAGGCGACGACGTTGTCCTTCCTGCCGCGCGCGGGGATGGGCACGAACGAGGGCTTCCTCCAGGTGGAGCCGACCCTCATTCTCGACGGAGGCGCGGAGTTCGGCCTCAACCTGGGCACGCCCGTGCGGTTGCGCCTCTGGGGTGGTGGAGGGGATGCGGGCTTCGTGCGGAGGGAGGACTGGGACAGCCTCTCTGATTGGGGCCAGCTCGTGCGCGGCCTCAAGCTGGGCTCGGACGCGGCGTCCGTCGGCGTGTGGCTGGGCGCCCTGGAGGACTACAGCCTGCTGTCGGCGCATCTGGTGCGCCGCTACTCCAACCGGACGAACCCGGACTACCACCCGGCCGGAGGCTTCCTCACGGGCACCGTGGGGCCGCTCTACACGGAGGCCTTCGCCTCGGACGTGTTGGGCGCGCGGTTGGTGGGTGCGGAGGTCGCGCTGGACGTGGGGCGCGTTCTCTTTGGCGCCGCTCACTCGCCGGGGCGCTACTCGCTCGCTATTTCCGCCGTGCACGACTGGGGACGGGCCGGAGGCCGCGCGCCATCCGTGACGCTGGCGCACCTGGACGGAACGGCGGTGGTGTTGAGGCGTCCGGGCCTGGAAGCGCACCTACTGGCGGGCTGGGGAGGACGGCCGGGCGTTGGAGGTGCCTGGGGCGCGGTGCTGGGCATGGGGGCGGATGCGGTGGCCTCCGCGTGGGATGTGTCGGTGCGCCTGGAGGCACGCAGGCAGCACGGCGGCTTCCGGCAGGGCTTCTTCGGCCCGGACTACGAGCTGGCGCGATTCCAGGCAGTGGGCCCGGAGGGTGTGCCGCTGGCGTCCGCTCCCCTTCCGGACGGGTACTCGCTCCAGGCCGAGGCTCGCGTGGGCTGGGATG
>NZ_RAWL01000745.1:0-1974 GCF_003668885.1 Corallococcus sp. AB049A
GGGGCAGGGCGATGGGCGGGGGGAAGACCTTGAGCGCGTAAGCCTTGCTGAACGCGTCGATGAGGCGGCGCGGCGCGGTGAGGACGTGGTCGGAGCGCGACACCACCAGCGGGGCGATGAGGAAGTAGGGCACCCGCACGGCGATGCGGCGCGGGGGCAGCCCCTGCCGGGCCAGGGCCAGGTCCACCGCGCCCACGCCGCCGCCCTTCGGGCTGATGAGGACGTGGGTCAGCTTCAGGTAGGTGTCCAGGTCCAGCTTGCGGCGCACGGTGGGGTGGTCCTCGCGCACCACGCAGACGAAGTCCTCGGTGAGCAGCTTCTGCTGGCGCAGGCCGGGCCCGGACGGCGAGGGCGCGACGATGATGGCCAGGTCCACCTCGCCCGTCTCCAGGTGGCTGGAGAAGGTGGTGCTGTCCACGTGCAGCACGGACAGGTCCACGCCCGGGGCCTCGCGGCCCAGCAGCTCCAGCGCGCCCGGCAGCAGCACCGACCCGAAGAAGTCGCGCGTGGCCAGGGTGAAGCGGCGGGTCGCGGTGGCGGGCTCGAAGGGGGGCTCGTCGCGCAGGGCCCGCCGCAGCTCCGCCAGCCCCCGCTTGAGCGGCGCGACCAGCTGCTGCGCCCTGGGCGTCAGCACCATGCCGCCCTGGCCCCGGATGAGGAGCGCGTCGCCCAACAGCTCCCGCAGCTGTGCGAGCGCATGGCTCATGGCGGACTGGGTGAGCCCCACGCGCGCGGCGGCGCGGGTGACGTGCGCCTCTCTCAGCAATGCGTCCAGCGCCACCAGCAGGTTGAGGTTGATGGCGGAGAGGTCCACCTCGGCCGGGGACTCATGAGCGCGGCGCATGGGTGCATGCATAGCATGCAGTGGCCTCATGAGGGGCCTGGGGGCACTGTTCAGCCCATCTCGAAGCCGCTGGAGGCAAACCCCATGTCCATCGTCATCAACACCCCGAACGGCAACATCGGTCGTCCCCTCGTGGAGAAGCTGCTGAAGGAGGGCCGCAAGGTCACCGTCATCTCCCGCACCGCGGAGAAGGTGGCGGACCTGGTGAAGCAGGGCGCGAAGTGGGTGCAGGGCTCCATCGACGAACAGGCGACGCTGGACGCGGCGCTCGCCGGCGCGGAGGAGTTGTTCTGGCTGACGCCTCCCGCCATGCGCCCGGACTTCCAGGACTGGGCGACGGCCACGGGCAGGCTGGCCGCGGAGCGCGTGAAGGCGCACGGCGTGAAGCGCGTGGTCCTCATCTCCAGCATCGGCGCGCAGACCGGGCCGGGCACCGGGCCGGTGTCCGTGCTCAAGTCCATTGAAGAGGCCTTCCAGGCCGCGGCGCCGAACGTCGTCAGCCTGCGCGCGGGCTTCTTCATGGAGAACCTGCTGCGCGACGTGCAGGGCCTGGCGAAGGCGGGCGCCCTCTTCAGCCCCAACGCGGAGACGAAGCGCTTGCCCATGGTCGCCACGGCGGACATCGCGGCCAAGGCCGCCGGGTTCCTGCTGGACACCTCCTGGACGGGCCACCGCTACGTGGGCGTGCACGGGCCCAGGGACCTCACCTACCCGGAGGTCGCGAGCATCCTCACCCAGGTGCTGGGCCAGCCCGTGAAGTACGTGCGCGTGGGGCTGGAGGACGTGCGCAAGGGGATGCTGGGCGCGGGCATGCCGTCGTGGGCGGCGGACACCTTCGTGGAGATGTACGGCGCCGTCCTGGACGGGCGCATGGATCCGGCCGAGCCGCGCTCGAAGGAGACCACCACGCCCACCACGCTGGAGCACTTCGCCAGCACCGTGCTCAAGCCGGCGGTGGAGCGGGCGCGCGCTTCGTGACGGCGTCCGCCCGTTCGGTCGCATAAGGAACGGGAGGGGGAAGGCGTCCGCTGGCCCGCCCCCTTCCTGACAACTGGTGCACGATGGGGGTCTGCCGGAGATTGCTCCGGTACTGCCACCCCACCGAAGAAGAGCGCACCATGGACGAGCAG
>NZ_RAWL01000746.1:0-1958 GCF_003668885.1 Corallococcus sp. AB049A
GTGGTGGGGTGGACCCTCCCATACCGTCACCCGGGAGGGGTGGCAAGGCGGAGGCTCCCCGCCACATCAGCCTGCCTTGTCGCCCCCCGTCGAAAACGAAACGCCGCGAAGCCCGGAGAGGGGGCCTCGCGGCATGGGGGGACAGCGGACAGCGGGGCTTTTCAGTTCCCCGCGAGCCGCTGCGCGTCGGCGAGGTACTCGCCCTTGGGCTCGCGGCGCACGTACTCGGCCGCCAGCGTCTTCACCTTGCCCGACTGCTTGGGGTCCTTGGAGAGCAGCGACGCGTAGAAGTAGTACACCGGCGAGTAGTTCTCGTCGGCCTGCAGCGCGCGCTGGTAGGTCTCGTCCGCCTTCGCCGTGTCACCCTTGCCCTGGTAGACGCGGCCCAGCTCCGTGAGCGCGTTGGCGACGCGGTCCGGCTGGCCGAAGAACTCCTGGCTGGCCTTCTCCAGCTGCTCCTTGGACTTGTCCCACTCCGAGCGCTCCCGGTAGATGGCGCCCATGGCGAGCCGGGCCTCCGGGTTCTTCGCCTTGGGGTCCTTCACCGCGCGCTGGTACTGCGCGAGCGCGTCCTCCAGCTTGTTCTGGCGGCGGTAGGCGTTGCCCAGCATCACCACCAGCTTGGGGCTGTCGCCCATCGTCTTGAGCGCGGTGACCAGGGCCTCGGAGGCCTCCTTCTCACCGCCCGGCTTGCCCATGAGGGCCTTGGCCAGCTCGACGTGGAACTGCGCGCGGCTGGCGTCCACGCGGATGGCCTTGCGGATCTCCTCCGCGGCCGCGTCGTAGTTGCCCTCCGCCAGCAGGCGGCGGCCCTTGATGAGGTTCAGCTCCGGGTTCTGCTTATCGAGCGCGAAGCCGGTCTCCTCCGCCTTCGCCACCTCCTGCTTCGCCTTGGCGGGATCCGCCGGCACGCCCGTGGCCTCCGTCAGCAGCTGCTGCTGGTCCGGCTTGAGCGTGGGCATGGCCAGCGCCACGCGGGCGATGAGCAGCGAGCGCGCCAGCTGCGCGGTGGCGAGCTGACGGGGGCTGGGCGGGGGCTCCGCCTCCAGCAGCTTCTTGATGTCCCGGCTGGCCACCGCGTAGTTCGGCGCGTCCTGCTCCAGCATCAGCAGCGAGCGGCCCAGCAGCGACTCCGGGTGGTCCTTCTCGTAGCGCAGGGCGAAGTCGTAGTTCTTCCAGGCGGTGTTGTCCTGGCCCAGCCGGCGGTACACCGCGCCCAGGCCCGCGTAGACGCGCGGATCATCCGGCGCCAGCGCCTGCGCGCGCTCCAGGCTGTCACGCGCGCGCTCCAGGTCGCCCGCGTTCATCTGGATGAGGCCCAGCGTGAGGTACAGGAGCGAGGACGCCTTGTTCTGGTCGTTGAGCTCCTTGACCTGCGTCTCCAGCGAGGAGAGCGCGCCCTTGCCGTCACCGGAGTAGGTCTTGATCAGCGCCTGCGCGGCGATGAGGTGGCTGGACAGCTCCTTGCCCTTCTGGGCCGCCGCCAGGTGCTCCTCGGCCTGCCGGCGCGCGTCGTCGCCGCCGCCGTGCTCGCCCCAGCGGATGGCGTACGCGTACGCGAGGTAGCCGTGGGCCGCGGTGGAATCCGGATCCACCTCCAGCGCCAGGTCCGCCGCCTCGCACGCCTTCTTGTAGCTGGCGAACGAGTCGTGCTTCAGCTGCTCGGTGGCGACGTCCAGGTTCTTCTTGAGCTCGCGGCCGCGCTTCTTGGCCTGCGCCGAGTACCAGCCGTATCCACCCGCGAACAGCGGGATGAGGATGAGGAGGATGAGCGACAGCATCTTGCTGCCGTTGCTCTTGGCGGGGCTCTTGCGGCGCGACGACGGCTCGTCGTCGTCCTCCTCCACCTCTTCCACCACCACCTGCGGGCGGCGCTGGGTGGGGCGCGCAGCGGAGTCGTCCGACGTGCGCGCCGTGCGGGCCGCCTGCTGGGACGGGGCGTTGATGCGGCCCACGGG
>NZ_RAWL01000747.1:0-1944 GCF_003668885.1 Corallococcus sp. AB049A
ATGGACTGCCTCCGGGTCTGGGCTACTACACCACGGGCTGACGCCAGGCCTTGGACAGGTGGCCGGGGGGGGACTGGTTGAAGCGGTGAAGCAGCTCCTCCCGGCCGTGCTCCAGCAGGTACGTGAGTTCCCGGGGCATGAGGGTCTTCACCGTGACGAGCCGGACCTGTCCGTCTGGCATCGTGAAGTGGCCTGGGAGGGTGGGGGTGTCCATGCCCAGGAGCACGCCCACGCGGCCCTCTTTCGTCAGGAGGGGTTCGGGCAGGTGCGCGCCGTCCACTTCCATGGAGAGGATGCCGGTCCTCGCGGGCTCACGCAGGTGTTCGTGGCCCACGAGCTCGTTGGCGATGCGCTCCAAGAGAAGTTGCTGCCAGCTCTTCGCCACGTTCTCCACGGGCTCATCCGTCTCGAGCGCGAGCTCCAGGCCGAAGCCTATCGATGGCTCGGCCTTGTCAGAAAAGTAGTTGGAGAGGCCATCCGTCACGAAGAGCATTCGGCCTTCGGGGCGGTGGATGACGCGCCAGACTTCACTTCTCGCCGGCCAACCGCCTCCGACGACGATGGGGATGACGAAGTTGTCGTCCATGGCGCCCAGCGTGCGCCAGAAGGCTTCACGGGGTTTCGTGGCTCGCTCGTAGAGGGCCTGGATCTTGCGGTTGTGTTCCCGATCCTCTGGGCTGACTTCGCTGGGACCGGTGACCTCCCGGAATGCCATCCCCGTGGCACCCGAGCGCTCCAGAGCATCCTTGATGTCCTCGGAGACAACGAGCACGACATTCCAGCCCCAGGGCCGGAAGACCTTGGCATCTCCCACTTTCGTCGTGTCGATGCGCATGCCGTAGACGGCTCGATATGTCCCAGTGAGTTCTGGTCGCTCATCCTCTGGCAACCAGTACTTCACCTCGGCGGATTGCTGATCATCAATGCATCGAATGGTCCGTGTCGCGACGAGGATGAAGTAAGGGTCGGACTGTCCTTCGACTTCGACGGGGATGAGCTGCACGTCGTCCGGCGCCAGTTCCAGGAAGACACTCGCGACGCGTTTGTGGACGACAGGTGTCCCGCCCACACTCGACGTCGAGAAGTCTTGAACCACGCCCGGATGGCTAACGGGAATCGTCAGGCGCTCATGGACCTGGACCGCGCAGCCATCCGCGAACTGCCAGATGTCATCGATCTCTTGCCCCTGGGCGTTCGTTGCCTCGCCTGGAAGCCAGCGGTCATGAATCTCCATGTCGTCGAGAAGTTTGAAGTACCTCATTGGGGTTCACCTTCCCGGGCGTCAGGGCTGTGTGACGAGCAAGTTGAGCCGACTGTTCTGTGTAGAGATCTCCGAGCCCAGCGACTCGAGTTCCTTCACAAGCGCCTTACTGCACGACTGAATGCTCCTGCATCTTCCCAGTGCCCTGCGCAAGCGTTCGTAGACTTCTTCATGGTACGCCTGAGGATGCGGACCTCTATGTCCAGGGACGCGGACTTTGTTCGCGGGATCATCCAGGGACATGCCCGCACGGTCGAAGAGTTCCTGGAACTTGGGTGACCAAGGTCCTCCATGATGCGTTGCTTCCCACCACTTGTTCGTGGCGATGTGGTGCTCGTGGACGTCGACCGGTGCCGGGACGTTCGGTCCCTTCGTGCCCATCGCCACTGCGTTGGGCGCCAGCGCGATGGTCACCTCTCCGCTCGCGGACACCGCGACTGCTGAGACCTCCGCCGCGGCCACCAGCCGGAAGCCTCCCTGCTCCGCTCCCACCAGCGCGGCCTGTGCTGAACCGGGCAGTGTCGCGACCCTCGACGCCAGCGTCTGCGCCGTGCTTCCCAGCGCCGCCATCGCCAGCATCACGAAGGCCCTTGCCGCCTGCTTGCCCATCACCTCGCCGTACTTCTCTCCCGCGCTCCGGATGCCGTCGAACGTGTCCGCGTCCCTCACCTCCGCCGCCAGCA
>NZ_RAWL01000748.1:0-1931 GCF_003668885.1 Corallococcus sp. AB049A
ATGGACTGCCTCCGGGTCTGGGCTACTACACCACGGGCTGACGCCAGGCCTTGGACAGGTGGCCGGGGGGGGACTGGTTGAAGCGGTGAAGCAGCTCCTCCCGGCCGTGCTCCAGCAGGTACGTGAGCTCCCGGGGCATGAGGGTCTTCACCGTGACGAGCCGGACCTGTCCGTCCGGCATGGTGAAGTGGCCTGGGAGGGTGGGGGTGTCCATGCCGAGGAGCACGGCGACCCGGCCCTCTTTCGTCAGGAGGGGTTCGGGCAGGTGCGCGCCGTCCACTTCCATGGAGAGGATGCCGGTCCTCGCGGGTTCATGCAGGTGTTCGTGGCCCACGAGTTCGTTGGCGATGCGCTCCAGCAGCGTCACGGGCCATTTGGCCTGCGGCTCATCGGTTTCCAGCGCGAGTTCCAGGCCGAAGCCCACGGAGGGCTCCACGGTGTCCACGAAGAAGTCGGAGAGGCCGTCCGTCACGAAGAGGGCACGTCCTTCGGGGCGGTGGATGACGCGCCAGACCTGGCGCCTCGCGGGCCAGCCGCCCCCGACGACGATGGGGAGGATGGCGTTTTCATCCAGTGTGCCCAGCGTGCGCCAGAAGGCTTCACGGGCCGTTTCGGTCCGTTCGTAGAGCGCTTGGAGTTTGCGGCGGTGCTCGCGCTGTTCCGGGCTGACTTCGCTGGGGCCCGTTACTTCCGTGAACACCATCCCCGTGGCACCAGAGCGCTCCAGAGCATCCTTGATGTCCTCGGAGACAATGAGCACACCCGTCCAGCCCCAGGGGCGGAAGACCTTGGCATCGCCCACTTTCGTCGTGTCGATGCGCATACCCATGACGGACCTGTATCGCCCGGTCTTCTCCGGCCGCCCGTCTTCAGGCTTCCAATACAGCACCTCCGCTGACTCCTGATCATCGATACATCGAATGGTCCGCGTCGCGACGAGAATGAAGTAAGGCTCGGACTGTCCTTCGACCTCGACCGGAATGACCTGCACCTCGCCGGGCGCCAGCTCGCTGAACACGCTGGCGACCCTCCGATGAACAACCGGCGCGGCACCCACGCTCGTCGTGGAGAAGTCGACGACCCTTCCTGGATGACCGATGGGGATCCGTAGAGGCTCATTGACCTGGACAGGGCATCCATCCGCGAACTGCCAGATGTCATCGATCTCCTGGCCCTGACCATTCGTGGCTTCACCTGGCAGCCAGCGGTCCATCAATTCCATGTCGTCAAAGAGCTCGAAGTACCGCATCGGGATCACTCTTTTTTGCGTCAGGGTTGGGTAACAAGCAGGTTGAGCGGGGTGTTCTGCGTGGAGATCTCCTGCCCCAGGGATTGAAGCTCCTCTACCAGTGACTCCCTGCAGGTCAGGATGGTTCTGCACCGCCCCAAGGCGTCACGCAGTCTCTTGTAGACTGCCTTATGGTACGCCTCCGGATGAGGCCCTTTATGTCCGGGAACGCGGACGGTGTTCACCTCGTCATCCAGGGACATCCCCGCGCGGTCGAAGAGCTTCTGGAACCTGGGGGACCATGGGCCACCGTTGTGCGTCGCCTCCCACCACTTGTTCGTGGCGATGTGATGCACCCGGACTTCGACAGGCGCGGGGACGTTCGATCCCTTCGCGCCCATCGCCACGGCGTTGGGTGCCAGCGCAATGGTCACTTCCCCGCTCGCGGACACCGCGACCGCGGAGACCTCCGCCGCGGCCACCAGCCGGAAGCCTCCCTGCTCCGCTCCCACCAGCGCGGCCTGTGCTGAACCGGGTAGCGTCGCGACCCTCGACGCCAGCGTCTGCGCCGTGCTCCCCAGCGCCGCCATCGCCAGCATCACGAAGGCCCTTGCCGCCTGCTTGCCCATCACCTCGCCGTACTTCTCTCCCGCGCTCCGGATGCCGTCGAACGTGTCCGCGTCCCTCACCTCCGCCGCCAGCA
>NZ_RAWL01000749.1:0-1863 GCF_003668885.1 Corallococcus sp. AB049A
CTTGAAAACGGGTAGGGGCTTGCCGCACGCTGTGTCCCTTCGCGGACACTCTGGTTCGCGCGCTCCACTTCCAGGTTCCCAGGCTCCCCAATGCTCTCCGTCCTTCTCGCCGGGCTGCTGACGCAGACGGCGCCGCAGGTCTCCGCCCGCCAGCAGGGAGTGCCCATTGGCCGGGGCACCACGGTTCCCAAGGTGGTGTTGAGCGCGCCGTCCGGCGGTTGGACGGTGGACCGGATGCTCCAGATTGAGGGCACGGTGAGCGACGCCACGGTGGATCCGGTGGTGGTGTCCATCAACGGCGACCGCTACCTGATGCGCACGCAGGGCGGGCGCTTCAGCCGCAAGTTCCCCGCGGCCAGCGGCAAGAACGTCGTGACGGTGATGGCCACCAACAAGGGCGGCACGGCGCGCGCGCAGGCGACGAGCTACGCGCAGGTGCCCCCGGTGCCGCTCAAGGCCATCCTCACGAGCGACACGGACGGCGTCTACACGGACCTGCACATCTACGAGCCCACGGACGCGAGCAGCGCGGGGGACACGCTGGACGTGACGTCCATGGCGCACGTGTACTGGGCGAACACGGAGAGCCCGTCCGGCGGCACGTTCTTCCTCAACGAGCAGGGCGGCGACTTCGACCAGCCGGCGTACGGCCCGTACCTCTACATCCACCGCGCGCCGCCCCAGGGCGTGTACCTGGTGGCGACGAACTACTGGCCCAGCGGGGACAAGGCGCACACCGTGGCCACGCTCAACCTGGCGCTCTTCGAGGGCACGCCGGGAGAGGTCCGCCGCCGCGTGCGCATCCCGCTGGCGACGCCGGGCACGACGCGCGTGCTCGCGTGGGTGAACATCCTGGGGGACGGGAAGGCGGAGGTGTACGTGCCCTCCGCGGATCCGAAGCCGAAGGGGGAGGGCTGGCCCACGAACCTGGAGGAGGCCGTGAAGGAGCTCCAGAAGAACGGCGACGGCGGCGGAGACGAGGGCTACTGAAGCGCCGAAGCCATGCGCGCCCTGATGCTCACGCTGTTGCTGAACGCCGCGCCCGCTTCGTCTGGGAAGGCCCCGGCGCGCGAAGCCGCGGCCCTCGCCCCGGAGCCTGTCGCCGCTGAAACGCGCGCGCGGCTCCTGCGCCGGGAGGTCGCGCAGGTGGCGCTCGCGCAGGTGAAGGCTCCGGATTCAGCATGGCAGCCGGCGCAGCGTGACTGCGCGGGCCTCATCCGCTACGCGTACCGCGCGGCGTACCGGCGCGTGGCCTCTGAGCGGCTCGCCTCCCCGCTGTGGCGGGACGCGCGCGGCAATCCCTCCGACTTCGCGGACGCGGAGACGTTGATCAGCCGCAGCTTCACCCCCCTGGGCCGGGGCGCGGACGCGCGCGAGCAGCTTCGCACCGGGGACGTGGTGGCCTTCCGCCAGGAGCACGACGCGGGCCCCGTCTTCCACCTGATGCTCGTGGTGCGCCCGGAGGACCGGGCCCATGCACCCGCGCGCGTCGTCTACCACCCCGGTGAGGCTGGAGCGCGCGTGCGCACCGGCGTCCTGGACTCCCTCGCCACCGAGGCGCCGCTGGAGTGGCGCCCCGTGCCGGCCAACGCCGCCTTCCTCGGCTTCTTCCGCTTCAAGGAGTGGATGTCATGACGTCTCCCGTGAGCCCGCCGCCCCCCGCTGGAGGCGGAGGCAAGGGCCCCTCGTCCGCCGTGCGCATCGCGCTCATCGGCGCCATCGTCGTGGGCGTGGGCGTGGGGGCCTTCGTCATCGGCCGCAAGAGCGGCGGCGGCGGAAGCTCCGGCCCCGCCTTCTCCTCCGGTGAGCCCAAGGGCCCGCCCACCGCGGGCGCCACCGTGGAGGGCATGCCGGAGGTGTCCT
>NZ_RAWL01000074.1:0-25827 GCF_003668885.1 Corallococcus sp. AB049A
GTGGTAGTGGTGGTGGCGACATGAGCCGCTGACCCTGACGAGTCCAGCGCAGTGGATGGACGAGCCGGGGGCGTGCGATTCGCGTCCTCGGCTCCCCTGCAGGTCGAGCACCGCTTCGGCGCCCGCGCGGGGAGTGGGGCGTGGACAACGTTCCCAGTGGCCCCTCGTCCAAGGCCCCGCCACGGACGGCTGCCTGCCTCCCGGGAGCCGGGCCTGCGCGAGCGAATCGCTTCCCTCGGGTACGGCCTGTGCGTATCACTGGTCTCCGTGCGCACGCCCACCGACCGGTTCCTCCCGCCCCACGCCGACGCTCCCTCCCCACGCGGGCGGGTGGTGATCATCGCGCCCACGCGCGCCGCGTGCGAGACCATCGAGCTGGCGCTCGGGCTGGAGCTGCGCACGTACCTGGAGGAGCACCACGGTGAGCGCCTGCGGGAGCTGGCGCGGAGCGGGCAGGGGTTCGGCATCGTCGCGGGCACCGGCACGGGCAAGACGCTGGCCATCCGCCCCATCGCGGAGGAGCTCGTGGGCCGGCGGCCCCTGCGGGTGACGGTGGTCAACCGCGAGCGGGAGGCCACCGCGGAGACGCCGCTCGCGGACGTGGCCATCGTCACCACCGGCATCGCGCGGCGCTGGTTCCAGGGCGGCGCCATCCGGCGGGAGGACACGCTCATCGTGGATGAGATCCACCAGACCTCCGCGGAGCTGGAGCTGTGCCTGGCCCTGGGCAAGCGCGTGGGCTGCCGCTTCATCTGGCTGTCCGCCACGGTGGATCCGGCCTTCTACGCGCGCTACCTGGACAGCGCGGACGTGCTCCAGGTGTCCAGCTTCGACCCGAGGAAGGCGGCCCGGGTGGAGGTGGAGCGCCGCCAGCCGCTGTCCTTCCTGGACAACGCCTTCCTGCGGGACGTGCTGGGGCAGGGGCGCGGCGTGGGCGTGTTCCTGCCCACGCGCGCGGGCGTGGAGGATGCGGCGGCCCACGTGCGCGCGAACGCGCCGGAGGTGCACGCGGCGCACTACCACGGCGGCGAGCCGCTGCGCGCCATCCGCCCCTTCCTGGAGGGCACCGCGCCGCGGCCCTTCGTGCTCACGATGACGGCCGCGGGCCAGAGCGCGCTCAACGTGCCGGGGCTGGACACGGTCGTCATCGACGACCTGCGCTTCGCGAACGTGGTGGAGGGCGGCCGCAACGTGCTCACCCGCGTGCACCTGGGCAACAACGAGCTCTTGCAGATGGCCGGGCGCGTGCACGGGCGCGTGGAGGGTGGGCGCGTCTTCATCCTGAGCGACAGGCCGCTGAACTTCGCCTCGCTGCGGCCCACCGAGCCGGAGTTCCAGCTCGCGGGAGAACCCGAGCGGGTGGCGCTCACCGCGGCGGCCCTGGGCGTGCGGGTGGACGAGCTGGACCTGCCCGTGCCGCTGGACCGCGATGCCTATCGCCGGGCGCTCGCGAAGCTGCGGGCGCGCAACATCGTGGACGAGGACGGGCGGCTGTCCGCCTACGGCCGCGCGGTGGAGGCCCTGCCCGTGGAGCGCCCGTGGGCGGAGCTCATCGTCAACGCGGAGGACGACCTGCTGCCCTTCCTCGCGGTGTGCAGCGCGGTGGAGTCCCTGCACCGGATGACGCGCGAGGAGCGCAACCTGGAAGGGGTGCTCGTGCCCGGCAGCGACCACCTGACCGCGTACAACCTCTACGCCGAGGCCTTCCGTGAAGCGGGCACGGTGGGCGAGGTGCAGGGGCTGCCGCGCCACGTCTTCGACCCGGAGAAGCTCACGCCGTGGGCCGAGGGGCGCGGCGTGCTGGTGAAGGCGCTGGAGGACGCGGCGCTCGCGACGGCGAGCGTGTACCGGAGCGTGGGGCTGGCGCTCCCCGCGCGCATGCCCTTCGCGAGCCCCGGCGTGTACCAGCGCTTCTGCGACCTGCTCGCGCGCTTCATGCCCTTCGACCTGGTCATCGACGAGCGCACGGCCTGGGGCGAGTCCGCGCGCGTGTCGAAGACGAGCGTGTGCGGCAACCTGGGCGCGGTGGCGGGCGTGCTGCGCTACTTCGCGGACCGCAACGGCGAATCACAGGCCGGCATTGAAGGCACCCAGCTGCCCCAGTCGCTGTTGCGCCGCCATGCCCGCCGTCACTCCGCCGCGCCCGTGTACGACGAGCGCTTCCGCTCGGTCGTGCTCGTCACGCGGCTGGAGTTCTTCGGCTTCGCGCTGGAGCAGGAAGTGGACGTGCTGCGCGCCTGGGGGCCGGAGCACGCGAAGGCGGCCCGCCACGCGCTCGCCGAAGCGCTGGCGCGGGGCGAAGCGCCACACCCCGCGGTGGACCGCCACCGGGTCGCCATCGCCGAGGTGCGTGAGCTGTGGCGGCGCTCGGGAGGCATCACCGCGCCGCTGGGCGAGCCGGAGCTCACCGCGCTCTACGAAGCGCAGCTGGACGGCGTGGACACGCTCGACGACTTCAAGGCGCGCCCGCTGCGGCTGGACCTGGACGCGCTCGTGCCGCCCGCGACGCGGAGGGCGCTCATGGCGCTCCCGGACGCCGTGGAGGTCCGCGAGCAGGAGGTGCCGCTGGAGTACGACGTGGAGGAGCTGACGGACGGCGCCCCGCGCGGCGTGGTGCGGCTGCACCTGCCGGAGAAGCTTGCACGCACGCTGGTGGAGGAGGAGCTGCCGCTGCTCGACCGTCCCCAGCGCTTCAGCGTGGCCCGGGGCCGCCGGGGCGTGCTCCAGGCTCGTTCGCTCCTGGAGCTCCAGGAACTGCTCGACCGGCCCTGGATGCCGGATGAGATCGCCGAGTCCACCCGGGAGCGTCCGCCCCCGGAGCAGGAGCGTGAGCGGGGCGCCCCCTGGCGCGGGGGGCCACGGGGCCACCACGGCAAGGCGCCCAGGAATGGCAGGCGCCCGGGAGGCAGGCGGCGGCGCTGAGCCGCGAAGTCATCTCGCGCGGCGGTCCAGCCACGACCTCAGGGCGCGCACGATGTCCTCCGGTGCGTCCTCCGGAGCATGGTGCCCCGCGCGTCCCAGCGGGACGATCTCCACGGCCGGGAGGTTGTCGCGCGCCCATTCGATGATGTGTGGCGCGTTGAGGCCGGTGTCCCCGAAGGTCAGCAGGAGCACGGGCTTCGCGGACGGCTCGGCGAGCCACGCGTCATAGGCCTTCACCACCGCGACGACGTCGGCGGGCTCACCCTCAATGGGAATCTCGCGCGGCCATTGCAGCACCGGGCGCCTCGACGCCGGGTCGGGGTACGGAGCGAAGTAGACGGCCCGGTCCGCCTCCGCGAGGCCGTGCTGGACACCATTCGCGAAGGACCTGTCGAGGAACGCGTTCTGCTCCAGCACCAGCTTCTCGCCGGCGCCTGGGGTCCGCAGGGCGCGGAACAGCTGTTCGCCCTGGGGAGGCCAGTCGCTCCATTGCATGGGACGCAGGAACGTCTCGAAGACGGCCACGCCCCGCACGCGGTCCGGATGCCGCCGCGCCCAATCCAGGGCCAGCACGCCACCCCAGTCATAGCCAACGAGCACGACGTCCCGCAGGTCGAGCGCCGAGAACCACGCATCGAGGTACTTCGCATGGTCCGCGAACCGGTAGGGGCTGTCCGGCTTGCCCGAATCGCCCATCCCGATGAGGTCCGGCGCGAGGCACCGCCCACGGCCGGCGAGCCCTGGAATGACCTTGCGCCACACGTGCGAGGACGTGGGGTTGCCGTGCAGGAACACGATGGGCGAGCCCGTCCCTGTCTCCCGGTAGGAGATGAACGAGTCGAGGACCTGAAGCCGATGAACCGTGGGCATGGGGGTGCTCCGGGATGGAAGCGGTGGGGAGGCGCGGCAGGCGATGAGCACGCCCGCGGCGAGACAGCCGAGCAGTCTGTGCATGCACCCATGATGGGGAAGGGGAGACCTCGCTGGTAGTGATGGTTCGTGAGGTCTAGGCTCACCAGCCGTGAGCATTTCGATCGCGGCCCTCGACCTCAACCTCCTGCTGGTGCTCCACACCGTCCTCACCGAGCGCAGCGTGGTGCGCGCGGCCGAGCGGCTCCACGTCACGCCGTCCGCCATCAGCAACAGCCTGGCGCGCCTGCGCTCCGTGCTGGGGGACCCCCTGGTCACGCGAAAGGGCCGGGGCATCGTCCCCACGCCGCGCGCGCTCGCGCTCGCCCCCGCCATCGCGCGAGGGCTGCGGGAGCTGGAGTCCGGGCTTCACGAGGCCCCATTCGAGCCGGCGCGCTGCAAGCGAACGTTCACCCTCGCCGTCGCCGACGCGGGGCAGGTCACCTGGGGACCCCGAATCGCTTCCCGGATGGGCCAGGAGATGCCGGACGCGCGCCTCGCCGTGGTCGGCATCGCCTCGCTCGTCGCGTTGGGGGACCTGACCTCGTCCCAGGTCGACCTGCACCTCGGACTCGCCGGGAGGGGCGCGGGCCTGCACGTCGAACCCCTGCTGGACGAGCGCACCGTCCTCGTGGCGCGTGAAGGCCACCCCGCGCTCGCGAAGCGCCTGTCCCCGCGTGCACTCGGCGCGCTCCGGCACGTGAGCGTGGAGATGGTTCCGGGCAAGGGCTTCCGGGACCTCGCCGGCGCCGCGTACGCACGCGCGGGCATCCGCCGGGAGGTCGCGGTGACGGTGCCGTCCTTCCTGACGGCTGCCGCGATGGTGGCGCAGACGGGGCTGGTCACCACGCTGCCGGCGTCACTGCTCGCCGCTCAGGGCACACGCCTGGGTGTGCGCGGCATCAACGCGCCGGTGCCCGCGCACACCGTCAAGCTGGCCCTGTGCTGGCATGACCGCACGCACGCGGACCCGGCGGCGCGCTACTTCCGGGAGCTGGTGCGCCGCGCGGTCCTGGACGCGTGAGCGTGGTGTCCTGTTCGTTGAGCACCATCGCGCCGCTCCGATGGCCTTTTGTGATAGCCGGGCACAAACCCTTGGAGGCGTGATGCTGAATCGGAGTTCCTGGCTGTTGCCCTGTCTTGCCTTGCTGCTGCCCGGATGCATGTCATTGGAGGCGGATGACGCGCCGGAGTCACAACAGCAGGCCCTGCCGGGCTCGGAGGTCATCGACTTCGCCTCCGCGAGCACGCTGGCGAACACGGACGCGTCCGGCAAGAGCGGCGGCATGGCCGTGCTCAAGACGAACAGCGCGAACTGCACGGTGGGCGCGTACGCGGACTGCTATGCGCAGTACATCGAGTTCAGCCCCAGCTACACGGGCTACCTGACCTTCAAGCTCTCAAGCCTCACCCAGGCCGCGCCCACCCCGGCGCAGATCACCCAGCTCCAACTCCTGACGAAGTACCAGGGGCCCGGGACCGCCACGTCCTACTACCAGTGGCAGCTCTACCGGTTCTCGACGTCCAGCTGGGTCACCCTCGCCAACTCGCAGGGGCGCGGTGACTGGGTCTGGACCCCGGCCCTGACGCTCGGCCTGCCGGCCACCGAGGCCGCGTCGAACTTCGTGTCGAGCACGGGCGACATCCGCGCCCGCCTCGTCAAGGGCGCGGGCACGGACGCTGCGCAGCTGGACAGCCTCCGGCTCCAGGTGTCGTGGGACGTCGGTGGTGGTGGTGGTGGTGACCCGACCTGCACGCTGCCGGTGTTCCCCAAGGGCACCACCTGGATGTGGGACCTGGAGCACGCGTCCATCCCCACGAACCTCAACGCCCAGGTCTACGTCGTGGACCTCTTCAACACGACCCCCACGAAGATCCAGGAGTACAAGAACGCCGGCAAGAAGGTGGTCTGCTACTTCAGCGCGGGCACCTTCGAGGACTGGCGGGACGACGTGAACCAGTTCCCGCAGGACACGTACTGCACCCCCGGAGAGAACTGCGCGCAGTCCGTCCACATCCTGGGCGACTGGTGCACCAGCGGCGGCGGCTGTGAATGGTGGCTGGATCACCGCAAGCCCGCGGTGCGCACGGTGATGACGTCGCGCATGCAGCTGGCGAAGGACAAGGGCTGCGACGCGGTGGAGCCGGACAACGTGGACGGCTACTCGCACGACGATGAAATCAATTGCACCGACCAGGCCTGCTGGGGCCTCACGGCGGCGAACCAGCTGGACTACAACCGCTGGCTGGCCACCACCGCCCACTCTCTGTGCCTGGGCATCGCGCTCAAGAATGACGTGGACCAGGTCTCGGCGCTCGCGGACGCCTTCGACTTCGCCATCAACGAGCAGTGCCAGAAGTACAACGAGTGCGGCGTCTACAAGACGGCCTTCACGAACAACAACAAGGCGGTCTTCAACGCCGAGTACCGCAAGGACTCCGGCGGAGTGACCACCGGCTGGACGTCCTGCACGGGCACCGGCGCGACCTGCGCCTGCGGTGAGAGCGGCTTTGCCCAGGGCGACCTGCGCACCCTGGTCTTCACCACCGCGTCGGTCCGGTACGACAACCTCCAGTTCACCTGCTGGTAGCGCGAAGCGGGCCGGGGTGTCTTCGCGCCCCGGCCCCTTCACTCAGTACGACACGGTGGCCCGGTAGGCGAAGTGGTCCGAGCCGTACTTCTCCAGCCGCTCCGCGGGGCCGGTGCCGATGCCGCGCTTCACGTAGATCTGATCAATGGGCACGCCGTCCACGCCCGCCGTGTTCAGGTGGTTCATCCCGGGGATGTCCTGGGACAGCGCGCGGTTGAAGTCCCCCAGCAGGACGACGGGCAGGTCGCGGGCCAGCAGGTCCGCGACGACTTCACGCACCACGGCGTTGTGCGTCCGCCAGCGCTCCTGGCGCTCCGGGTGCTCGCCGTTCCAGGCGCCGGAGATGTAGTGGGTGTTGACGAAGGCCAGCTTCGCGCCGGTCTCCTTGTTCTTCAGCACCACCCAGTTCACGAAGCGCGCCGGCGTCACGCCCTCCTGGCCTTCGTGCGTCATCCGGGAGCCATCCCCGGTCTTCTCGAACTTGTTCCTGCGCCAGGAGATGGCGATGGAGTTGCGCGCGGCCAGCCGCTCCGCGCCGGGCCGGAAGTGGTCGTAGTACTCCAGCGCATCCAGCTTGGAGTGGCCCTCCGCGGTGCTCACCTCCTGCCAGCCGATGATGTCCGCGAGCGGCCGCGTGTTCCCCTGGCCAACCCAGATGTTGTGCGTCGCGACCGTGACCGTCGTGGCGGCGAGCGCCGTGGCCTCCTCCGAAGAGGTGGAGGGCAGAAGCCCCAGGGAGAGCAGCAGGCTGAGGACAGCGGAGGACAGGAGCTTGAGCATGGGTCCCTCGGAAGCCACGCCAGGTGATTCCTGGCGTGGCCTGGAGAGACTAGCTAAACCTGTATTCGCTGAAAATGCGGCCCCTAGCCGAGGATGAAGTCCCTGGGGCGCAGCGGCTCCGGCTGCGGCTCGCCCAGGGACTCCCGCATGTTGATCTCCGCCGTGCGCGACATCGCGAGCAGGGGCAGATCGTTGGGCGCCTCTCCGAAGGGCTCCTCCAGCTCCTCGCTGAGGAGGTCCAGCCCGAAGAAGGTGTAGGCAATCATCGCCGTGAGCACCGGCGTGAACCAGCCCATCGACTCGGCGAGCCCGAACGGCAGCATCAGGCAGAAGAGGTAGGCCGTGCGGTGCAGGAGCACCGTGTACGCGAAGGGCAGGGGCGTGAGGCGGATGCGCTCGCAGGCCGTGAAGATGCTCATCATGGAGTGCACCCGGTCATTCAGGGCGCTCCAGGTGATGTCGGTGAGCCGGCCTTCACGGAGCAGGCGGGCCAGCTCCACCTGGTGCTCGCGCAGCAGGGCATTGGGGCGGTTGTTGCTGCCCAGGACGCGCGCGCGTTCTGCCTCCTCCAGCTCGCGGCCGATGATCTCTCCGGCGTCCTGTCCACGCAGGTGCGCGGCGAGCGCGTAGGGGAAGGCGATGGTGCGGTGAATCAGCCGCCGGGCCGCCTGCCGCCCCGCGACGGGTAGCTCGGCGCGCCCGTCGTCCAGCAGCGCGATGGCCGCGTGGGTGAAGGCGCGCACCTCGATGATGAGCGCGCCCCACTGCTTCCGGCCCTCCCACCACCGGTCGTAACAGGCGTTGTTCCGGAACCCGAGAAAGATGGAAAGCGCGATGCCGAGCAGCGACAGGGGCGCGGGCGACGTCACGGAGAGCCGCAGGTGGCCCAGCTTGAGCGTCAGGACGACCAGCGAGGCGAGCGCCGCGACACCCAGCACGTGGGGGAGGACGCGCGGCAGGATGGTGCCGCGCACGACGAACAGCAGTTTGAAGAAGCCAGGGCGGGGACGGACGATCACGGCCGTGTCCAGTGCCCCAAATCCCAGCGCGCCGCAAGCGCGCGGGCTGTGTTGGGAGGGCGTGAATATTTTCGCGGTCAGTGCGTGAAGACGATGCGGCGGCGAGAACGGCCTTCGTTCCACCCGCGCCCAACCCACATCACTCCAGGATTCCCCATGAACCGCATCGTCCGTGCCGTGCTCGTTTCGTCCCTGTTCGTTTCGTCCGCCAGCTTCGCGCAGGACGCGGAGATCAACATGCAGGTGGACATCGATGACGCGGACATGCCCAACGCGCGCATCAAGATGAAGACGACGACGACGGAGAACGGCGAGGAGACCACCACCGTGAAGGTGCGCGGCGGCGGCGCCCGGATGGACGTCCGCATGACGGGCGGCACCATGGAGACGGAGAGCCGCCACACGGAGACCTACGGGGAGACCCGGCGCGAGCCCCGCATGGAGCGCCGGCAGGAGCCGCGCGCGGAGATGCCCGCCGAGCCCGCGTTCCGCGACTGTGGCACGCCTTCGGACGAGGGCTGCACGATGCGGCGGGATGGGCAGTTCGCGATGGACGCGACGACCTGGCGCGGCTTCTACCAGTCGCTCAAGAGCGAGAGCAACGAGATCGTCCGCCAGGAGAAGGCGGAGAAGATGCTCAAGCGCGTCTACCTGACGGCGGCGCAGTTCGGCCTGGTGCTGGACCTGTTCAACAATGAGATCACCCGCCTGGAGGTGGCGAAGGAAGCCGCGCCGCACGTGGTGAATCCGCAGCACGCGCTGGGCTTCTCCTCCAAGTGGAAGAACTCCATCAGCGGCAGCGAGTACACCGACATCATCACCCAGTAATTCCTGTCGCCGTCTAGACTGCCTCCCTCCTGGAGGCAGAATGCACCCGAAGAGACTTCACCGGTTCCCCGCGTCCCCGTTGCTCTCCCTGGCGGCGGGTGTCGCGTTGGTGTTCGCCGCGGGCTGTTCCAGCGATGAGGGCGTGGACGTCCCCAATCCGCTGACCAACCCCAAGGACGGACCTCCGGCCGGCAACCCGAACGCGGAGGCCACGTGCACCATCCCCGCGGAGGCGGGCCTCGCGGACGTGTCGCGGCCCACGACCGTCGTCGGGACGGGGACTCCGGCCAGCTGCACCTCGGACGCGTTCGTCAACGCGGTGGCGAAGGGTGGGGTCATCACCTTCGACTGCGGCCCGGAGCCCGTCGTCATCACGCTGGACAAGACGGCGAAGGTCTTCAACGACAAGGGGCCGGAGATCGTCATCGACGGCAAGGGGCTGGTGACGCTCAGCGGGGCGGGCAAGCACCGCATCCTCTACATGAACACCTGTGATCAGGCGCAGGTGTGGACGACCTCTCACTGCCAGGACCAGGACCACCCCCGGCTGACGCTGCAGAACCTCACCTTCGTGGACGCCAGCTCCAAGAGCGAGAAGGAGTTCGACGGGGGCGGAGCGGTCTGGGTGCGCGGCGGGCGGGTGAAGGTCATCAACTCCCGCTTCTTCAACAACGTCTGCGCGGACACCGGGCCTGACGTCGGTGGCGCCGCGCTGCGGGTGTTTGATCAGTACGACGACCAGCCCGTCTACGTGGTGAACACGACCTTCGGAGGCAAGGAGGGCTACGGCGGGGTCTGCTCCAACGGCGGTGGCATCAGCAGCATCGGCGTGTCGTGGACCGTCATCAACAGCCTCTTCTCCCACAACCGGGCCATCGGCAACGGCGCCAACCCCGCGCAGCCGGGCACGCCAGGTGGTGGCAGCGGCGGGGCCATCTACAACGACGGCAATCAGATGACGCTGTCGCTGTGTGGCACGCGCATCGAGCACAACGAGGTCAACGCCCACGGCAGCGCCATCTTCTTCGTGAGCAATGACCACTCGGGGGACATCCGCATCGACCGCTCGGTCATCCAGAACAACAAGGGCGGCTCCTGGTACGTGACCTATCCGCAGATCTCCAACCACTCGGACACGCCCATCCGCGTCACGAACTCCACGATCGAGTAGGGGCCGCCCTGGTCGCGGGTCCACGTATCTCGGTATGTTCCGCCCCGGTCTGTGTATCCGGCCGGGGGGACTCATGACGGAACGACGTGAGTGGGCATTCGGAGCGCATCGGGTGCATCTGGAGGCGCCCGATGTCTTCAGCGCCTGCAGATCGCGAGCGCCAAGGCCGTCGCCTTCGCGCTCTACCTCACGGGACGGCTGAAGGGGGACGTCGAGTTCGTCACGAGCGGGCAGGCCGCGCGCGAGCTCATTGAGCGCAAGCGGGCGAAGGCCGCGGGGCGTTAGCGGCACTCCAGCCCTGGGGGTCACGGTGGAGTGGGTCGCTCAGGAGCGCGCCGGCGCCCAGAGCGCGCTGTGGGCCTCCGGCGCGTCCGGGGACTCCTCCGCCGTGTAGAAGTAGGCCGCGACCGTGGCGCGGCCCCGGTCCTCGGGACACGCCAGCGCGGCGGGGTGGCCGTGCCAGTGGGTGTCGCCGTGCGCCATCACGACCAGCCGGTCCAGCACCGGAGCGATGCGGGCCTCGCAGCGGGAGAGGTCGGCGTTCCACAGCTCCAGGTCACCGCCCCAGGCGGGCTCCCAGCCCGGGTTCAGGTAGTACAGGACTGTCAGCCGCCGTGAGAGCGCGCGGGTGCGGTCGCGGTTGAAGTCCGCGTGGAGCGCCAGGTGGCCACCGCGCAGCGTGAGGTGCAGCCCGGCGCCGCGGAAGTGAGGATCCGGGATGAGCCCCTTGATGCCGGTCAGCGTCTCCAGGAAGTCGAGGAACGCCATGCCGGAGAGCTCCGCGAGCAGGTGCCGGAGCGCGCCGTGCACGCCTTCGAAGGCCTTGCGCTGAAGCTGTCCCAGCCGCGCCGCCTGCTCCGGATGATCGCGGCGCATCCACGGTGCACCGGTCGCGCCCGGGAAGACGCCGGCCAGCTGCGTCGCCAGCCGCTCCCCCAGCAAGCCATCGATGACGACGTGCGGATGGGGCCGGGCTCCGCCGTAGGTGTCGCGACGCGCCAACGCCAGGGAACGGAGCGCCGTCCGGTTGAGGAAGAAGCTCGGGCCCAGCAATGGGCCCTCTTCGACGGTTGCTACGCTCACGGGACCTCTTCCGCTTGGGGTTTCCAGCCGTGGATGATGCCATGCGCGCGCGAACCCGACAGGAGCCCTCATGGCGACGAAGACCCGAGTCCCGCAGACCATCGATGCCTACCTGGCGGGAGTGCCTGACCCGGCGGCGAAGAAGACGCTGACCGCGCTGCGCGCGCAGCTGAAGAAGCTGCTCCCCAAGGCCACCGAGTCCATCAGCTACCAGATGCCCACCTTCAAGGTGGATGGGAGCGCCGTGGCGGGCTTCGCGTTCTTCAAGCACCACTGCGGCTACTACCCCTTCAGCGGCAGCGTCGTGCCGGCGCTGGCGGCGGAGCTGGACGGCTACGTCACGTCGAAGAGCGGCGTCACCTTCCCGCCGGACCAGCCGCTCCCGGCGAAGCTGGTGAAGAAGCTGGTGCAGACACGGCTCGCGGAGATTGGAACGCGCGCGAAGAAGCTCGCGGCCGCGAAGAAGACGCTCATCACCGAACGCATCACGGACGCCGCCGTGAAGGAGGCCACCGGTCATGACTGGAAGGCCTGGATGCGGGTGCTGGACAAGGCGGGGGCGGCCGGGCTGCCGCACAAGCAGCTCGTCACGCTGGTGGGCCGGGACGTCGAGTCCGGTTGGTGGCGCCAGTCCATCGCGGTCGCGTACGAGCAGGCCCGGGGCAAGCGGGTGGTGGGCGAGACCGCCACCACGGGCTTCCAGGTGGGCGTGGTGCGCACGCTGCCCATGACCGCGCCCCAGCTGTGGACGTGGCTCACGACCCAGCCCGAGCGCTGGCTGGGGCCGGGCGCGACGTTGAACGCGGAGGTCGGAGGAAGCTACGTAGCGCCCAAGCGTCGCGGGAACCCCGGCGTGCGCGGAGAGATTCGGGTGGTGAAGCCCGGGAAGCGTCTGCGCATGACCTGGCAGCCGGACGGCTGGACGAAGCCGGCCACGTTGCAGCTCACGGTGATGCCCAAGGCGAAGGGCGCCTCCCTGCACGTGCACATGGAGAAGCTCCCGGACGCGGACGTCCGGGAGGCCATGCGGGAGCGCTGGTCAAAGGTCCTCGCCCAGGCGTTCTAGGCGGAACTCCTTCTCCAGGAGCGCCGCCGCGCGGGCGGCTCCCGCCTCCGCTCGCAGCTCCTTCCGGAGGGCCGCGAGCCGGGTGGCGACGGCCGGATCCTCCGTGAGCTGAAGCAGGGCGGAGCGCAGCGCGTCGGGCGTGGCGTCCTCCGTGTCGAGCCGCCGCGCGACACCGAGCGCCACGAGCTGGTCGGCGTTGGAGAACTGATCCGTCGACTGGGGCACGGCGATCATGGGCAACCCGCAGTACAGGCCCTCCTGCGAGCCGCCCATGCCCGCGTGGGTGACGAACGCATCGGCCTGCTCGAGCACCGCCAGCTGCGGCACCCAGCGGTGGACCTCGACGTTGTCTGGGATTGCGCCCAGCTCCTCCAGCGCCACGTGCTTGCCGATCTGCAGCACCACGTGCCAGCCGGGAAGCCCTCCAAAGGCAGCGAGGCACGCACGGTAGAAGCCGGCCTGGTTCGTGAAAGTCGAGCCGAGCGACACCAGCACCACCTTCCGCGCGCCGGGGGGACGCTGCCATGAGCCCTGTTCCGAGCGGTCTCCGAAGCACGGCCCCACGAAGGTGAAGCGCTTGCCGTCCACCCGGTCCGCCTGGGGCTGGAGCGCGCGCGGGATGAGCACCAGGCCGCGCGGCGGCTTCCCCACGAAGCGCATGGCGTCCGTCTCCGCCACGCCGCACTCCTGGAGCCAGGCGGAGTAGCGCTGGTAGTGCGCCACGGCGCGAGGGTCGGTGCGCAGCATCTCCACCAGCTCGGCCATGTCCTGCTCGTAGCCCTCCCAGGCGACGGAGGAGGGGGAGAGCTGCACCGCGGGGATGCCCCAGTTCTCTCCCAGGATTCGCGCCGTGGAGCAGCCGATGTCGTAGAGGAAGAGATCCGGCCGGTCGTGCTCATACGCCGCGCGCAGCTGCGGAAGCATGGCCATGGCGTCATCCAGGAACATGTCCAGCTGTCCCACCAGGTCGTCCGGCCAGCGCGTCTGCGTCACCCCCTCTTGGGGAAGCAGCGAGCGGTAGGGGCGAAGCTCCGCGCCCGTGCGGGCGATGGGCTCCGCGAAGGCCGCGTCGTTGGCGTACGTCACCCGGTGGCCTCGGGACACCAGCTCCCGGATGAGCTCCAGGCTCGGGTTGACGTGTCCATGGGCGGGGATGCTGACCATCGCGATGTGGGCACGACGAGACATGGCGCTCTCCGGGTAGCGGGAAGCGAGACGGACCGTCTCGTTTCGTCACAATCCGCCGGGCGGGGAGGGATGTCAAGACGAGACGTGTCGTCTCGTTTCGAGGCTTGGTAGGCTGAGCGCCCATGGTAGACCCCAAGACGCCGGAACCGACCCGCCGCAGTGAGCGCTCCCGCCAGGCCATCCTCACGGCCGCCGTCGAGCTCGTGGGAGAGGTGGGCTACGCGCGGCTGTCGGTGGAAGCGATCGCGGCGCGGGCGGGGGTGGGCAAGCAGACCATCTACCGGTGGTGGCCCTCCAAGGGCGCGGTGGTGCTGGACGCCTTCGTGGAGCTGAGCGGCGGCAGCCAACCCGTGGCGCTGCCGGACACCGGCAACCTCAAGGCCGACCTGCGGGAGGTGCTGCGCGCCACGGTGAAGGAGCTCACGGATCCGCGCTTCGAATTGCCCTCGCGGGCGCTCACCGCCGAGTCCCAGATGGACCCCGCGCTGTCCCAGCAGTTCGTGGAGGCCGTGCTGCGGCCCCACCTGAAGGCGCTCCAGGAGCGGCTGCGTTCCGCGCAGCGCGCGGGCCAGGTCGCGAAGGGCGTGGACCTGGACGTCGCGGTGGAGCTGTTCGTCGGGCCGCTCTTCCACCGGTGGCTGCTTCGCACCGCGCCCCTCACCAGCGCGTACGCGGACACCGTGGCGGACCTGGCCATCGCCGCGCTGCGGCCTACCGCCCGGGCAGGGGCGCCGCGCTGAGGGCCGGAGCCTTCCTGGGGGAGAAGCGCTGACGGTAGTAGCGCGTCCACACGTTCAGCCCCACCACGCCCACCACCGTGGGCCCCAGGAAGATGGCGAGCTGCAGGCCCTCGATGCCCACGTGCCGGGCGTTCACGACGAGGGAGGCGGTGATGGTGCCGATGCCCGAGGCCACCATGGCGCCCATGTGCTGGAACCACCAGTGCATCCGCTCCTGGGGCGGCCGCATCCAGTACCAGAGCCCCGTCACGCCGGAGAGGATGCCCACCGGCGCGAAGCCCCACAGGAGCGGCACGCCCATCCGCAGGCCATACGCCTCCGTGAAGAGCCCCATGCACAACAGCAGCGTGGACAGGCCCACGTCCAACGGGTGCGTGCTCGCCCCGGTGCGCGCCTTCGTCCGGATGACCCGCACGCCCATGGACGCGGAGGCCGCGCTCAGCACGGCGATGTAGATGAAGAAGAGGTCCATGGGCTGCTCGCCCGGGGCCTGGATGAAGCGCCAGCCGGAGATGGCCAGCGCGGAGATGGCCGCGGAGATCATCGCGCCCACGTAGACCTGGCCCACGCGCCGGTGCAGGGTGCCTCCCTTGCGCGCCACCAGGGGAAGCCAGAGCGAGATGAAGGCGATGATCCCCGAAGCGATATGGAGCCAGCGGGCGAAGAGATAGAGCGACACGGATGCCTCCGATGTGCTGCGAGTCCGAGAAGCACCGTACGCGCCGGCGCATGTGTCTCCATCTGGCGGAAGTCATACGGCCCGCATGTGACTTCCGGCACATGGTCCCCAGGCCCCGGGTGGCCTAGGGTCCGGCGCCATGTCCGCGCGGTCCTTCGTGGCGAAGCCCGCCAACACCCATCGCATGCTGCTCGTCGCCGGGATGCTGACCTGGGCCGTGGTCGGCTTCGCGCACGTCGAGGACCTGGCGCGTGAGCCCTCGCGGTGGCTGGCGCCGGACACGCTGCTCTGGGCCCTGTCGCTCCTCACCTTCGGCGGGTCCTTCTGGTTGCAGACGCGGGTGCAGGGCCGGGGCGAGCTGCCGCTGCTCGCGGCGCAGACGCTGTCGGCGCTCGTCTGCCTGGCCACGGGGGGAAGCGGGCTGGACGGCGCGCTGCTCGCCATCACCGCCGGGCAGGTGCCGGAGATCCTCCCCCAGCGCCGGGCGCTGGCGTGGGTGGGCGTCCAGGTACTGGGCATGCTCGTCGTGTTCGCCCTCCAGCGCCCGCTCGTGCAGGCCCTGGTGCAGACGCTCATCTACACCGGCTTCCAGGGCTTCACGTTCGGCACGGCCCTGGTGATGGTCCGCGAGGCCGAGGCCCGCCGCGAGCTGGCCCGCGTCCACGCGGAGCTCCAGGCCACCCAGGTGCTGCTGGCCACGCGGGAGCGCGAGGGCGAACGGCTGCGCATCTCCCGCGAGCTGCACGACTCCGTGGGGCACCACCTCACCGCGCTCAGCCTCAACCTGGAGGCCGCCGCGTACACCGCGAAGGACCCGGCCGTCGCGGAACACCTGCGCCGTGCGCGCGAGGCCGCCCGCACGCTCCTGTCCGAGGTGCGGCGCACCGTGACGGAGCTGCGCGAAGCGCCCATGCCGCTGTTGCCCTCGCTGCGCGCGCTCGCGGAAGGAGCCCCCGGGCTCGCCGTCCACCTGGACGTCCCCGGCGAGCTGGCCCTGGAGTCCTCCGAGGCGGCGCACTCGCTGTTCCGCTGCGTGCAGGAGGTCCTGACCAATACGCTGCGCCACGCCCGGGCCCGGAACCTGTGGATTGTCATTGCCCCCACGGAGGACGGCGGGGTGCGGGTGCAGGCGCGGGACGACGGCAGCGGCGCGGCGCGAGTGGCGCCCGGCGCGGGGCTCACCGGCATGCGGGAGCGCTTCACCCGGCTGGGCGGCCGCGTGGAGTGGCGCGCGGCGGCGGGGCAGGGCCTGGAGCTGGAGGCGTGGCTGCCGGCCACGCGGGAGCGGGAGGTGGGGACGTGAACACGGTGCGCCTGGTGCTCGCGGATGATCACGCCCTGGTGCGCCAGGGCCTGCGCAGCCTGCTGGAGCTGACGCCGGACCTGCGGGTGGTGGGCGAGGCCTCGGACGGCGAGGAGGCGCTGCGCAAGGTCGCGGAGCTTCAGCCGGACGTCGTGCTCATGGACGTGCGCATGCCGCGCATGACGGGGCTGGAGGCCCTGCGCGCGCTGCGACGCACGGACGCGGGGCGGCGCGTGGTGCTGCTCACGACCTTCGACGAGGACGCCGTCCTCATCGAGGCCCTGCGCCTGGGCGTGCAGGGCTTCCTCCTCAAGGACGTGTCGTTGGAGGAGCTGGCGGAGGCCATCCGGCGCGTCGCCTCCGGACAGACGCTGCTGCCGCCGGGCGTGGCGGAGCGCGTGGCGCGCGGCGTGACGGAGCTGCCCCGGGACTTCCCCCACGCGGACCTGCCGGAGGGGCTGACCCGCCGCGAGGTGGAGGTGCTGCGCCTCATCGCGCGGGGCCTGAGCAACCGGGAGATCGCCGACGCGCTGGGGACCGCGGAGGGCACGGTGAAGAACCAGACCTCCAGCATCCTCTCCAAGCTGGGCGTGAGGGACCGCACCCGCGCCGTGCTGCGCGCCATGGAGCTGGGCTGCCTGTAGGCCCGCGGGGCCGTGTCTCGACTATCGAACCGCTTCCGGCGGGAGCGGCCGGTGCTGGACGTTCCGTCTGTCCAGCCGCGGATGTCACACCCGAGAGGAAGCAGGCGTCCGGGGCATGTCTCCGTCCGGTCCTGGAAGCACGGCCGTTGCCTGGGGGGCATTGGGAGGGTCCGGTCGCGCCCATACCCTTGCGGGCCACATCGACCTGAAGCGAGGACCCCCGATGTCAAACCCCCGCTGCTCGTGCCGCTCTCGTTGGATCCATGTCCCGGTCGTGATGCTCGCTTTTCTGCTGTGCGGTGCATGTGAAGTCTCAGGACGGATTGAAGACCCTGAAGCGATGGCCTTCCCCGTGGATCCGGCTCATTCGCCCGACACGGATGCCGTTCCCTATACGCCCCCCGCGCTGCCTCCGACGCCCGCGGGGCTCCGGCCCGTCACGACCTGGGAGGGGATGTTCGTGGAGGAGTGGGGACGGGAGCACATGCAGACCTTCCTGCCCTGGAGCAACTCGCGCGACAGCTGGGACTTCTACAACCTGGCCTATGGCCTGGACGCCAACACGGCGATGTACCGGGCCACCGGGAAGCGCGCGTACCTGGACCGGGCCCTGCTCTACGCCAACAACCTGATGGCCTCCGCCCGGGTCTCCTCGTCGCTGCCCAACAGCCAGTTCAAGGACGGGTATCTGGGCTGGACCTCGTCCCTGTCGTCCCCGGCCGGGCAGGAGGTGCCGCTCTATGAGAGCTATTGCTGGCGCTACGTGACTCGCATGCTGCGCGTCATCCGCGAGACGCCGGACCTCTACGCCACGTACACCTACCGCAGGCAGTACGACCGGCTGCTGGCCTTCTCCGAAAAGAACATCTTCGAGAAGTGGTACGTGCGCGGCGCGAACGACTTCGTCTACCGCAACCGCACGCACATGGCCGCGCACTGGGCCTTCATCGCCATGGACCTGTCGCGCATGACCAACAACCCGGACAACAAGGCCCGCTACCTGGAGGTCTTCGACAAAATCAACCGCGGCATGCCGAACTTCCCGTCCTCGCTGCGCTCGAAGCTGGCGCCCAATCCGGACCACCCGACGGCGTGGTTCTGGAACGACAAGTGGGACACCAACGCCCAGCCCGGCCAGGACGTGGCGCACGCCAACAACGTGGTGGCCTACATCGTCGAGGCCCACGACGCGGGCATGGAGTGGACGGACGCGGACATCCGCCGGTTCGTCGCGACGCTCAACACCGTCATCTGGCCCTCGGCCAGGGTGTATTCCGATTACGTGGATGGCACCGGGGTGGGGGACGGCTGGTTCAACGACGGGCTGATGAAGCTGGGCCGCTACGACGTCAACCTCCAGCGCCGGCTGGAGCAGCACCGCGTGGGGCAGAACAGCCAGTTCTTCGCCAACGGCGCGCTCAACGTCCGGCTGCTGTCGGAGCAGGCCGCGCAGTAGCGGCCGGGAACAGGCGGACCGCCAGGGCCGCCAGCGAGGACGCCGTCGCCAGCAGCGTCACCGCCATCCATCCCCAGCGGGCGAGCACCAGGCTGCCGCCCGCCGCGCCGATGGACATGCCGATGAAGACGCAGACGAACAGCACCGCGTTGAGCCGGCTGCGGGCGGCGGGCTCGATGCCGAAGACGAGCGTCTGGTGCGCCACGAGGGTGATCTGCGCCCCCAGGTCGAAGCCGACGGCGCTGGCGCCAATCAGCCACAGCCGGTGGTGCGGCTCCAGCCACGGGGCCGCGAACATCGTGGCGAAGGAGACGACGGTCAGCCCGGCACCCAGCCGCGTGACGACCTCCGGCCCGAAGCGATCCGCGATGCGGCCCGCCACCGGCGCACCCAACGCCCCCGCCGCGCCCGCCAGACCGAAGGCACCGGCGGCCGCGCTGCCCAGGTGGAACGGCGCGCCGTGCAGCATCACGGCGAGCGTGGACCAGAACGCGCTGAAGCCAATGGAGATGAACGCCTGCGCCAGCGCGGCCCGGCGCAGGGCGCCATACCGCGTCCACAGGCTGACGAGCGACTTGAGCAGCGCGCCATAGGAGAGCGTGTTGGACGGGTGGAAGCGGGGCAGGCCGCGCCACGCCGCCACGCCCACGAGCGCCACGCTGGCGGCGGCGACCTGGAACATGGCGCGCCAGCCGAAGTGCTCGGCGACCACGCCGCTGATGACGCGGGACAGGAGGATGCCCAGCAGCAGCCCCGTCATCACCGAACCCACCACCTTGCCGCGCTCGTGCTCCGCGGCCAGGGTCGCGGCGGCGGGGACGATGTCCTGGGCCAGCGTCGCCGTCAGGCCGACGACGAAGCTCACGCCCAACAGCAGCGTGATGCCCGGGGCGAAGCCGCCCAGCAGCAGCGCCACGCTCAGCAGGGCGGCCTTGATGACGATGATGCGGCGCCGGTCGAACCGGTCACCCAGGGGCGTGAGCAGCAGGATGCCCAGCGCGTAGCCCAGCTGCGTGAGCATGGGCACCAGGCCCACCGCGGTGTCGGAGGCTCCCAGGCTGGCCCCCATCACCCCCAGCATCGGCTGGCTGTAATAGATGGACGCCACCGACAGGCCGGCGCTCGCGGCCAGCAGCAGGCGCAGGCCGTGCGACAGCGGCGCCGGGGAGGTGGTGGCCGAAGCGGGGAGGGCGGTTCCATGTACGGCGCGAATGAAGGACATGACGTTCACCTCGGTTGATGCGCGATGAGGTGACAGTGCTCCAGAGAGGAGGCCCACGGTAGACGCGTGAGTCGTACAGCGGTTATACGCCGTGCGTATGCCCCGTCCGTCGAAGCCATCCCGGAGGCGCGCGCCCCCTCTCAAGAGCCCCGCGCCCGCCAGTACCGACCGCCTGGAGCTGATGCAGACGTTCCTGCGCATCGTGGATGCCGGGAGCCTGTCCTCCGCCGCCGCGCAGCTGGGCACCACGCAGCCCACGGTGAGCCGCCGCCTCCAGGCGCTCGAGCGCTCGCTGGGACTGCGGCTGCTCCAGCGCTCCACCCACGCCATGAAGCTCACGGAGGACGGCGCGCGCTGCTACGAACGGGCGAAGGAGCTGCTGGCCAGCTGGGAGTCCTTCGAGTCCGACCTGCGCGGCGCGGGCGACGAGCCCGAGGGCACGCTGCGCGTCGTGGTGCCGCACGCGTTCGGCCAGGAGCTGCTGGTGGAGCTCCTGAGGGAGTACCTGGACCGCCACGCGCGGGTCTCCGTGGAGTGGCTGCTGCACGACCGGGCGGTGGACTTCATCGCCGACGGCATCGACTGCGCCATCCACGTCGGTGAGGTGCAGGACCCCAGCGTGGTGGCCATCCGGGTGGCGGAGGTGCCGCGCATCGTCGTGGCCGCGCCGTCGGTGCTGAAGGGCGGGCCCCCACCGTCGCATCCGGACGCGCTGGCGAGGCTGCCCTGGTTGTCGCTGCGCACGTTCTATCGCGGCGAGCTCTCGCTGACCCACGTGACCACCGGCGAGGTGCAGCGCATCGTCTTCCAGCCGCGCGTGAGCACGGACAGCCTCTACGCCATGCGCAGCGCCGCGGTGAAGGGGCTGGGCATCGGCGTGGGTTCGACGTGGGTGCTCCGGGACGACCTCCAGCGCGGCCGGCTCGTGCACCTGGTGCCCGAGTGGCGGGCGGCACCGCTGCCCATGTTCCTGCTCTACCCGGCCGCGAGGTTCCATCCCGCGCGGCTGCGCCGGTTCGTGGAGCTGATGCGGGAGCGGATCCCCGCGGCCCTCTCAGAAGAGACACGCACCTGATTTAATTCGAGTTAATCACACGCTTTCCTCGAGTGCGTGGACACTGCCGCTCAAGGTCGACGCACGACCATTGGGGGGGGGCGATTTCCGCCCGAGAGGAACCACATGAAAGCCGAACATTTCGTCCGCCGGTGGGCAGGGATTGCCCTGGTGGCAGGACTGGGGGCCTGCCAGCCGCTGGAGGATGCACCCGAGACGGACGCAGCACTGATGGAGCAATCCCAGTCGCAGGTGTCCTCGAACGTCATGCGCCAGCGCTCGGACCTCATCAAGGCGGTGCTGGCGGCGGATCCCCGGGTGGACAACCCGCTGCTCTGGGCGGGCATCGCCAATACCGAGACGGGGATGGCCCACTGTTACGGCGAGCACGCCCCGGACCAGTGTCCCGGGCCGTACTCGGCGGACTGCAACGGTCCGGTCCTGGCCGGCTACTGGGATGACTACTGCAATGGCGCCCAGGAGGGCGGCCTGGGGATGTTCCAGTTCGACCGGGGCACCTATTCCCAGACGCTGGCGCACTATGGAAACACCGTCCTGAGCGTCCAGGGAAACATGACGACGGCGGTGCAGTTCGTCATCGATGGGGCCTGGAACTCCGATTACACGCCGTACTTCGCGACGAAGCAGGACCTGTACAACTGGATCAACAGCATCCGTGTGGGGGGCACGGGCTGGGACCTGTGGCTGGGCTTCCTCGCCAACACCTACAACGGCGCGGCGTGGGGCTCCAGCAAGTGGGCCGCCATCAAGGCCCAGTACGACAGCGGGACCCGCGCCATGCTCAACCTCTACGGTGAGAGCTATTGGTACGGCACCACTCCGCCGCCTCCGCCTCCGCCCGGGAACTGCGCCCCGGAGGGTGGCCTGTTCTGCGGGAACAACGGCGTGCCGGGGGACCCGAACTTCCTGTACGTGTGCAAGGGCGGCATCCCCGTGGTGAAGCAGGTGTGCGCCAATGGTTGCAACCGCGCGCCCGCGGGCCAGGCGGACTCGTGCCTGTCCGGGAGCAGCGCGCCGAAGACGTGCTCCTGCGCCAACGGCCGCTACAAGAACGGCAACCTCATTCCGCAATCCCTGACCTACTGCGGCTTCCGCACCTGTGGCTCGGACAACCTGCTGTACGAGTGCGGGACGGGCAACCAGTGGGTGAACACGACCGTTGCGTGCGGCGGTTCCTGCGCCTGCGCGAACGGCGCGCACCTCAATGGCACTGTCATCAACGCGTCCGACACGTCGTGCCACATGGAGGTGTGCGGCGGCGGAAACACCTTCTACGAGTGCGTGGGGACGTCCTGGTCCGCGGTCGCGGGCTCCACCTGCCGGATGAATTGAAGAAAGAGACCCGACATGAACAGCCATTCTTTGCGTCAAGCGGCCTGCGCCCTGCTGGTGCTGGGATTGTCCGCGTGCAGCGGAGCGGACCTGGACACCTCCCCTGGCGATGAGGACGTCTCCCAGATGGAGCAGGCGGTGACCTGCGCCTGCTCCGGCGGGCAGTACCACAATGGAACGGCCATTCCGGTGAGCGCCACCTACTGCGGCTTCCGCGTCTGTGGCGTGGGGAACGTCAACTTCGAGTGCACGTCGAGCGGCTGGGTCTCGGTGGCCGGTTCGACCTGTGGCGCGGGCCAGTGCCGCTGTTCGGGCGGCTCGGATGATCAGGGGCGCGCCATCGACCCCAACATCACCGAGTGCGGCTTCCGCGTCTGCGGCGGCGACAAGCAGTTCTACACCTGTGGCACGGGCGGCTGGACGTCCACGGGCATCGCGTGCAGCTCGACGGGCACCACGACGGGCAACCCGCTGTGTCTGGCGAGCCAGCCTGGCGCGTACTGCGGCAATGACAGCATGTCCAACGCCGTGGCTTCGACGCTGTATCAGTGCCCGGGCGCGAACCAGGCGCCCACGTCAGCGCAGGCATGCCCCAACGGCTGCGTGGTGGCTCCGGCGGGGACGGCGGACTACTGCGCGTCCGTGGGGGGCAATGGCTACCGGCTGCCCTGGCCGCGCGCCAACAGCATGTACCTGACGCAGGACTGCAATGACTCCTGCTGTGTGGACCACGTGGGGGCGGACAAGTACGCGTGGGACTTCGCCACGTCGCCGAGCGTGGGCTTCCCGGTGGTCGCGGCGCGAGGCGGGACCGTGACGCACCTCAAGATGAACAGCGTGTCCGGCTGCAACTCCAACGCTTGCGTGAACCAGGCCAACTTCATCGTCGTTGACCATGGCGATGGCACGCACGCCACCTATCTGCACCTCAAGGGCGGCTCGCTCGCGGCGGGGGTGACGTGCGGAGGGAGCGTGGTGCGGGGGCAGCGGCTGGCCACCGCGGGCAGCACGGGGTGGTCCAGCGCGGACCACCTGCACTTCGAGGTGAGCCGTGTGCATCCGGGCGCCCCCACGTGCGAGTGCGGCACCACGGGGCAGGGGTGCTCCGCGAACACCGTGCCCTGGGCCAACTTCTGGCCGAACAGCACGTACCCGACCGTGGCCATCCAGTTCGAGGAGTGGTCGACGGCCAGTTCGTGCGGCAACCGCCGGCAGCTGATGCCCGCGTCGCTCAACTAGAGCGCCGGGCTCAACCGCGCGGCGATTGGCAGGTGGTCGGAGGGCTCCTGTTCGGAGGGCATGGGTGTCAACGCCTCCAGCAGGGGCAGCCGGTCCGGCCAGGCCCGCAGCGCGCGGGAGTGGAAGAGGAAGTCGATGGCCTTGGGGATGCCGTTCGCGTTGCAGGTCGGCTGGTGCCGTCCCGCGTAGGCATCGAGCAGTCCAGCCGCTTCGAAGGCCTGGACCAGCGGCTCCCCGGGCCGTGCGTTGAAGTCGCCGCAGACGATCCACAGGGGCTCCGGATCCTTCCGGAGCACTTCGGTGATGAGCTCGGTGGCCTGCTGCATGCCCTGGTGTTGCTCCACCGGCCTGTCGGGCCGGTCCCAGCGCAGGTGCGTGCAGGCGACGCGCAGCCGCGAGCCGCCGACGTCGAAGTCCACGATCAGCGCCAGGTGTCCGGAGACGCGCCCGTCCTCCAGCCGGTCGTTGAAATGGTGGACCCGGTGGCCCGTGCTTCGCTCCAGCAGGTGGAACACCGCGCAGCCATCCGGGCGGCCTTGTTGTTTCTGGGCCATCACCCCCACGTAGCCCCGCGGCGCCAGCGCCTTCTCCAGCGCGGCGAAGCTGTCGGGCTCCACCTCCTGAAGACAGACGATGTCCGCGTCCAGGCCCACGATGCGTTGGGCCAATGGCGCGTGACGGCTTCGCGGCCGGAGCAGGTCCGCGGGCGTGTGCGGGAACCACCCGGGCTTGATGTAGGCGTCCGCGAGGACGTTGTACGAGGCGATTCGCAGGTCCACCGTCATGGGACCATGCTGTCACGATCCGGGTGACGTAGAGTGCCCGCGCGATGGACGCCCCCGACGATGCGCGAACCCCCCGCGCCTCCGGACGAAGAGGGGCGCGCTTGAAGGACCGAGCCATGAGCGACACCCCCGCGAGCGCGGGCCTGGAACGAAGTGCCTCTCCCCGCGCGTCGTGGCTTGCACGGCCGGTGACCGCGGTGCTCGGCCTGGGCGTCATCCTGCTGGTGCTGCGCGGAAGCGCCCTGCCAGAGCCCGTGCCCGCCTCCGCCCCCGCTGAGCGCTTCTCCGCCGCGCGCGCCCGGGAGCACCTGCGCTTCATCGGCGCGGAGCCCCACGCCCTTGGGACGCCCAGGCACGCGGCGGTGCGCGACTACCTGGAAGCACGCCTGCGCGACCTGGGCGCGGAGGTCCAGCTCCAGCGCGAGGCCGTCTTCGCTCCCGCCCAGGGCATTCCCCGGCCCGCCGCGAACGTGGAGAACGTCATCGGGCGGCTGCGCGCGAAGGACGGCGCGAAGGGCACCACGGTGATGCTGGTGGCCCACTACGACTCCGTGCCCACGGGGCCGGGCGCCTCCGACAACGGGGCCGCCGTCGCGTCCATCCTGGAGGTGGCCCGGGCGCTCCAGCAGGGCCCCGCGCTCGCGGGCGACGTGCTGATCCTCTTCACGGACGCGGAGGAGCAGCACCTGCTGGGCAGCACCGCCTTCGCGTCCAACCACCCGTGGGCGCGTGAGTCCGGCGTGGTCCTCAACGTGGACGCGCGCGGCAACGCGGGGCCGCTCCTGATGTTCGAGGTCTCCCCGGGCGGCGGCTGGCTCGTGCGCAGGCTGGGCGAGGAGGCCCCGGACATCGGCGCCGGTTCGCTCTTCACCGCCGTTTATCAGCGCATGAAGAACGCCACGGACTTCACGGCGCTGCGGCAGGGCGGCTGGCAGGGCTTGAACTTCGCCAACGTGGAGGGCACGCAGGCCTACCACTCGCGCAAGGAGACCGTGGACGCGGTCTCCGACGGGCTCCTCCAGCAGCAGGGCGACACGCTGCTCGCGCTCACGCGGCGCATCTCCCGCGAGCCGTCCGTGCCGGAGGGCGAGGAGCTCATCTTCTTCAACGCCGGTCCGCTGCGCGTCCACTACCCGCGGGCCTGGGCCGTCCCGCTGGCGGTCTTCTGGACGGGGCTGTTCCTCTTCGCGCTCTTCCGCGCCCGCCAGCGCAAGCAGCTGCGCCTGTGGGCCGTGCTGCGGGAGGCGGCGGTGCTGCTGGTGGTGGGCTTCCTGGCCAGCAGCCTCGCGCGCCTCGCGTGGCCGTTGCTCAAGGCGCTCCAGCCCGCGTTCCGCGCCCTCAGCCGTTCCGAGACGCAGGACAACGCGCGCTTCTTCCTCGCGGTGGTGCTGTGGGTGATGGCGGTGATGGGCGTGGGGCTGTTCCTCCGCCGCCGCGCGCCGGTGATGGAGCTGGCGGCGGGCGGATGCGTGCCATGGGCCGTGGTCAGCCTGGCCATCAGCATCGTGTTGCCGGGCGCGAGCGCGCTGTTCCTCTGGCCCCTGGCCGGCATGGTCCTGCTGCTGCTGTGGCTGAGCGGTCGCGCGACGCAGCCGCTCACCCCGTGGCACGTGCCGCTGTGGGGACTGGCGGCGCTGCCGCTCCTGCTGTTGCTGCCGGACGTGCTGGCCACGTTCTTCACCGTGCTGCCGCTGGAGCGGGCCGCGGTGCCGTCCGACCTGCTGATGCTCGCCATCTGCCTGCTCGCGCCCGGCTGGTTGTGGCTGGCGGGCCGGGGGCTGCCGTGGGCTTCGGG
>NZ_RAWL01000750.1:0-1918 GCF_003668885.1 Corallococcus sp. AB049A
CCCCGTGGCCGCGCCGCCGCCTCCTCCTCCCCCCGCGCCGCACCCCGTGGCGACGACCGCGCGGCCGCCGGCGGCTCCCGTGGCGGCGCCCCCGGCCCCCGTCCACGCCGTGGCACCCGCGGCCTCTGCGCCCCCGGAAGCGACGGGGAAGGGCATGTCGCCCGGCCAGCGCAAGGGGCTCATCTTCGGAGGCGTGGCCCTGGTGCTGGCGGGGCTCGCGCTGGTGTTCCTGCTGCCCAAGGGCGGCGTGGAGGTGCGCAACGCCCAGGAGGGCGAGCGCGTCTACGTGTCCGGCGTCCTGCTGGAGCCTGGCCAGGGCCTGCCGGAGGACGCCACCGGGTGGCTCGTCTCCACGGCCGTGGACGGCAAGCTGCACCGCTTCGGCAAGGTGCCGAAGTCGGAGCACATCGACCTGCGCACGCTCGCGGACGCCGCGCCCCAGGCGGATGCCCGGGGAACGCTCAACGTCACCGGCGCCCAGGGCTGCCGCGTGGCGCTGGGCTCGCGGGTGCTCGACGGCCAGACGCCGCTGACCAGCCAGATGCCCGCGGGGCGCGAGTTCGAGGTGCGCGTCACCTGCGGCGGCAAGCCCGACCTGGTCCGCTGGGTGATGGCCGTGCCGGGACAGGGCGTCGCGCTGGACGTGCCCTGAGCCGGACGGAATGACAGGGGCTGTAGGCCGCGCCAGCGCGGCCTACAGCTTCTTGAACAGGAAGTCCTTGTAGGCGCCGTAGCCGGGCAGGTCGTCCCCGATGGAGCCGTCCAGCTTCGCGTGGAGGGTGAGCGTGCCGTCCTTCAGCCCCAGCGTGTAGCCCGGCGCGTCCTTGTGGACGACGTGCACCGTCCGCAGGCCCTCGCGCACCGCCTGCTTCCCGATGGCGTCGCGGCAGACGTGCTTCAGGTCGTCGATGAGCCGGTCGAAGACGCCGTTGGAGAGCATCTGGACGGCGGCCGCCGAGGTGAAGCTCTCCTCGTCGAGCGTCACCTGGAACTCGGCGCCGCTCGCGGCCTCCCGCAGCTCCGCCAGCTTCGGCGGGAAGGTGTCCTGCTTGAACGCGGCCAGCTCCTGGCGTTCGGCGAGCCCCATGGTGTCGTGATCCATCGTCTTTCCGGGCAGCAATGCCCACCCCCCTCGAACCGTCGTGGACTGCCCCGCTGGCTGTCAACCCCGCCCCTCGGGGTGGCCCCAGGCCCGGGCGAAGTCCACGGTGCGTCAGTCGTGCGTCCCCACGTGCAGGTCGCCGTGACGCACGCAGACCCAGTGGAAGGCGCACGAACACGCCACCGCGCGGGCGTGCGTGCAGCAGCGGCCCCCGAAGTCCTCCGGCAGCAGCTCGCGCCCGGAGGCCGGCGGCTCCGGCAGCTCCCGGGGGGCGCCTCGCCCGGAGTCCGCGGGCGCGCTGCCGCAGCAGCCGCGCATGAGGCAGCCGGGACACAGGGACAATTCGCAGTGCGCGCACCAGTCGAACACCTCTCCGGCGGTGCCACGGCGCTCACAACCTCCACAGGCGTCGAACATGGACGGCCTCCTCGCTCACATGACGAGCAAGGTAGAGGAGGGGTCCGACATCACGGGTCGTGCGGCCCCTGGCGTCTGGCGCTCCGGGCGGAGGGAAGCGACGGCTGCCGGACGCTCGCCGTGCGCACCTTCCACGGGTGGACGGGAGCCACGCCGCACGCCGGTCCATGATCCCTTGCCGCGTTGGCCGGGGATTCGCATGGAACAGGGGCTCACGTAGTTCCTGGTATTCGGGGAGGACGCAGTCATGCGCAGACACCGCCGAATCATCGGAGTGTTCGGCTCCGGGAGGCACTCCCACGAAGAGTGGGTGGTGCCCCTGGCGCGGTGGATTGCCGAGGCCGGGTTCGACCTGCTCACCGGTGCGGGCGGCGGCGTCATGAGCGTGGCGGCGGGGGC
>NZ_RAWL01000751.1:0-1895 GCF_003668885.1 Corallococcus sp. AB049A
GCTCCATCCCCAGCGCCAGCACCGCGCGCAACAGCCCGAAGCCCACCGCCACCAGCACCGCCGCCGTGAGGTACGCGGCCAGCACGTCCCGGACCGTGGCGCTCATCCCCGGCCCCCCTTGCGGCCCAGCAGCTTGCGGATCTGCTCCACCTCGTCCGCGGACAGCGGCACCGCCTCCACCAGCCGCGCCACCAGAGACGAAGGCGTCCCGTCGAACACCGTCGCCACCAGGTGGCGCACGCTCTGGGCCTCATAGGCCTCGCGCGTCAGCCGCGCCGAGTACAGGTGCCCCCGCCCCTCCTTGCGGCTCTGCATCACGCCCTTCTGCTCCAGGATGCGCAGCACCGTGGATACCGACGTGTAGGCCAACTTGCGCTCCGGAGGCAGCGCCGCCAGCACGTCCGCCACGCTCACCTCCCCCAACCTCCACACGAGCTGCATCAGCTCCAGCTCCACCGGAGTGAGCGGCTTGGACTCCTCGTCGGATGACGTCGGCTTCGTCACGGGCAGGGCCTCCCGGCTTCGAACTAAAACCTTAGTTCGAATACAACTAAGCCTTTAGTTGGATTCCGTCAAGCAGGCGGGCGCGCGCTCGCGGTGGTCCAGGGTGCGGTTTCCCACGCACCGGAGGGGCCGGGCCCTTAGACTTCCGGACACATGCTCCACGTCATCCCTCTGGGCGGCCTTGGCGAAATCGGCCTCAACGCCATGGTGCTCGCCTGTCGTGGGGAGATGCTGCTCATCGACGCCGGCCTGATGTTCCCCTCGTCGGGAATGCCCGGCGTGGACATCATCGTCCCGGACTTCACGCACCTGCAGCGCAACGCGGCCCAGGTGAAGGGCGTGCTCCTCACGCACGGCCACGAAGACCACATCGGCGCGCTCCCCTACCTGCTGGGCGAATTGCCGGTCCCCATCTACGGCACGCGCTTCACGCTCGCGCTCGCGCGCAACCGCCTGGAGGAGCTGGGCGTGAAGGCGGACCTGCGCGAAATCGAGCCGCGCACGCCCTTCCCCGTGGGCAGCGTCTTCACCGTGGAGGCCACGCGCGTGACGCACACCGTGCCGGACGCGGTGGGCTTCATCGTGCGCTCGCCCGAAGGCACCGTCATCCACACCGGGGACTTCAAGCTGGACCCCGACCCCATCGACGGGCTCAAGACGGACCTGGAGCGCTGGGGCGAGGCGGGCGACGAAGGCGTGCTGTGCCTCCTGTCGGACTCCACCAACTCCGAGCATGTGGATGAGACGGGCAGCGAGCGCGTGGTGCAGACCACCTTCGAGCGCCTCTTCCACGAGACGAAGGGCCGCATCGTGGTGGCCCAGTTCTCCTCCAACCTCCACCGCATCCGGCACCTGCTGGCGCTGTGCGAGCGCACCGGCCGGCTCGTCGCGCTCCAGGGCCGCAGCATGGTGCGCAACGTGGAGCTGGCGCGGGAGATGGGCTACCTGGACGTGCCCGACTCGCTCTTCGTGCACCTGGATAACGTGCCCAAGCTCGCGCCCCACCGCGTGGCGGTGCTCACCACCGGCGCGCAGGGCGAGCCTCGCGCGGGCCTCACCCAGCTGGCGAATGGGGACGGGCCCGTGCGCCTGGAGCCCGGCGACACCGTCATCGTCAGCGCCCGCCCCATCCCCGGCAACGAGCGCTCCGTGGGCGCGCTGCTCGACCAGCTCCACTGGCGCGGCGCCCGCATCGTGTACGCGCAGGTGGAGCCCGGCGTGCACGTCTCCGGACACGCCAGCCGCCCCCAGCAGCGCCGGGTGCTGGAGCTGATCCGCCCCAGGAACTTCATCCCCGTGCATGGGGAAGTCCGGCACCTGCACCGACACCTGACCACCGCCCGCGAGGCCGGCATGACGGCGGAGGGCCTGCTGCTGGCCCACGACGGGGA
>NZ_RAWL01000752.1:0-1893 GCF_003668885.1 Corallococcus sp. AB049A
GGGCCGCCCCACCTCTAAGAGATTCATGGCCTCGTCGGGTACACAGGAACGGGGCCCTTCCTCGGAGGGGCGGACGCCCATGACGGGCCGTGCCCCCGCGTCCCTGGCGGAGCTGCTGCACACCGACCGCGATGCCATCGTGGAGGACTGGGCCGCGCGGGTGGCCCCCCTCTTCGCCACCCTGCGCCTGTCACACGAACAGGTGGTTGACGCCCTGCCCTCCATCCTCACGGAGCTCCACGCCTCGCTCGTGGAGGCCGAGGCGAATCCCCGGGACACGCCTCCGCTCCACCACAGCGAGGCCGCGGGCGTCCATGGCCGTCAGCGCCTGCGCCTGGGCGTGAGCGTGTCCCTGCTCACGCGCGAATACGCCCTCCTGCGCGACTGCATCCTCGACCGGGCCGGACGCGCGGACCTGGACGTGCCGCTGGCGCAAGTGCGCGTGCTCTGCACCTGCATCGACAACGCGCTCGCCCAGGCCGCCATCCCGTTCGCGTTCGACAGCGCCGAGCGCCGCCACGCCGAGGCCGAGGAGCGCGAGCGCTTCTTCCAGCTGTCCCCGGACATGTTCAGCATCGCGGGCATGGACGGGTACTTCAAACGCGTGAACGCGTACTTCGTCCAGGTGCTCGGGTGGAGCGAGGCGGAGCTCTGCCAGCACCCGTTCATGGAGCTGGTCCACCCCGACGACCGGGAGTCCACCCAGGCGGAGATGCGCAAGCTGTCCCAGGGCATCCCCACCCTGCGCTTCGAGAACCGCTTCCGCACCCGCGACGGCCGCTACCGGTGGCTCGCGTGGACCTCGCGCCCGGTGCCCGAGCTGGGCCTCCTCTACGCCGCCGCGCGCGACATCACCGAACAGAAGACCGTGGCCCAGGAACGCGAACGCCTGCTGGAGGCCGTGCGCGACAGCGAGGCCCGCTTCCGCAACATGGCGGACCACGCGCCCGTCATGCTCTGGGTGACGGACGCGCAGGGCCTCACGACCTACATGAACCGGGGCTGGTATGCCTTCACCGGCCAGACGGAGGCCACGGGCCTGGGACTCGGCTGGTTCGACGCCATCCACCCCGACGACCTCTTGCGCACGCAGCGGACCTTCGGGGACGCCTTCGCCCTGCGCCAGAGCTTCCGCCTGGACTACCGGCTGCGCGGCGCGGACGGACACTACCGGTGGACCGTGGACACCGGCTCGCCCCGCTTCGACGCGGACGGGCACTTCCTGGGCTACATCGGCAGCGTCATCGACATCTCCGACCGCAAGCAGGCGGAGGTGGACCGCGAGGCCCTGCTCGCCCGCGAGAGCGCCGCGCGCCGCGAGGCCGAGGAGGCCAACCAGCTCAAGGACGAGTTCCTCGCCACCATCAGCCACGAGCTGCGCACGCCCCTCACCGCCATCCTCGGCTGGGTGCAGCTGTTGCGCACCGGCAACCTGTCCGAGCCCCGCCGTGAACGCGCCATGGAGACCATCGAGCGCAACGCGCGCTCGCAGGGACAGCTCATCGAGGACCTGCTCGACGTCAGCCGCATCGTGTCCGGCAAGCTCAAGCTGGACGTGGCGCCGGTGGACCTGTCCGCGGTGGTGCAGCAGGCGCTGGAGTCCGTGCGGCCCGCGGCGGACGCGCGCGGCATCGAGGTGCGCTCCACCGTGGACACCTCCAGCAGCGTGATGGGGGACCCGCACCGGCTCCAGCAGGTGGTGTGGAACCTGCTGTCCAACGCGGTGAAGTTCACGCCCCGGGGCGGCCACGTGCGGCTGGTGGTGGCGCGGCATGACTCCACCGTGGAGCTCACCGTGGAGGACACCGGCCAGGGCATCTCCGAGGCCTTCCTCCCCCACGTCTTCGAGCGCTTCCGCCAGGCCGACAGCGGCAGCACGCGCAAGACGCTGTC
>NZ_RAWL01000753.1:0-1877 GCF_003668885.1 Corallococcus sp. AB049A
TGTATAAGAGACAGCTGACACAGCGCCTCCAGGCACGCCGCCAGTGGATGCCCCCCATGCACCGGCGCCTCCCACACCGCCGCCAACACCGTGCCGGACTCCACCCGCAGCGACAGCCGCACCCGGCCGCCCTCGAACGGGGCCTCGCCGTGCCGGACGTCCTCCCCGTGAAGCGCGCCCCGATGTTCCTGCCCTGGAGTCGTCATGCTAGGCACCCATCCTTTCCCACACGTCCCCTCCAGGCCAGGAGCCCCATGTCCGAGCCCTCCCATCCGCGCGACGGCGACTTCGAGCTCGTCACCCTGCGCAACGGCCACCGCGCCGTGCGCCACCTGGGCCATGGCGAGGTCATGCACCCCGCGGTCGGCCCGTGGCAGGAGGCCCTGCGCCTCTACGTGGACCAGCCCGGACTCGCGGACCGCCTGAAGCAGCCCGGCCCGCCGCTCGTCATCCACGACGTGGGCCTGGGCGCCGCCACCAACGCCGTCGCCGCGCTCACCCGCGCTCGCGACCTGGGCCCGGACCGCGCGCGCGACCTGCACGTCGTCAGCTTCGAGGTGGACCTGGCCCCGCTGAGGCTCGCGCTCGCGGACGCGGAGGGCTTCCCCTTCCTCCAGCCGTTCCGCGACGCCTGCGAAGGCCTCATGAAGCACGGCACCTGGAGCGAACCCGGCATCCACTGGGAGCTCAAGCTGGGGGACGCCGTGCCCTTCTTGGAGTCCGAACTGCCCCCGGCGGACCTGGTCTTCTTCGACCCGTTCTCACCCGCGTCCAACCCGGACATGTGGACCGAAGGCGTGCTAGCCCGGGTGCGCCGGCACTGCCGCGAGGACGGGGAGGGGGCCCTGCTGATGACCTACAGCGCGGCCACGCCCACCCGCGTCACGCTGCTGCTCGCGGGGTTCTACGTGGGCGCCGGTGTTTCCACCGGCACCAAGGGGGAGACCACCGTGGCCTCGACCCGCTTCGAATCCCTGGCCGCCCCGCTGGGGACCCGGTGGCTGGAGCGCTGGGAGCGCTCGTCCTCCCGGGCCCCGCACGGGGGCACCCTCACGCCTGAGGTCGAGCGTCGCCTGCGGACCCATCCTCAGTGGCGCTGAGCGCCGTCTCGACGGGGGCCTCGCTCCAGCGCAGGTGGAACGTGGCCGCCGTGCCGTCGAACTCCTCCGGCAGTGCCACCACCCGCAAGCCCCCGCACAGCGCCACCGCGCGCGCCAGCAGCCCCGCCGCGAACGTCGGCTGGTCCGCCAGCACGTCGTTCATCCACAGCTCCAGCGACGTCGCGCCGCGCTCCACGATTTTGACTTCACTGAAGTTGTTGCCGGCGCGAAAGCCCACGTCCGCCCGCAGCAGCATCCTCCGGGGGCCCGCCAGCCGGCCCACGCCCAGGAGCGCCCGGCCAAAGAAGGTGCCGAAGTAGGCATCCATGAAGCGCTCGCCCAGCGAGTAGTACGCGGCCTCCGCCGGCACGCCGCCATAGACGTGGCCCGCCGCGATGCGCAGGAACTCCCGCCACTGCTCCAGGGTGTAGGTGCGCTCCAGCTTTTTGTCGAGGTCCAGCCCCGCCCGCTTCAGGTGCTCGCGGCACGCGGGCGTCAGGCGGTTCTCCAGCGCTCGGACGAACAGCGCGTCCACGGTCTGGGCGAAGACAAGCTTCTCAGGATTCATGCGGAGCACCCTACACGAAGCCCCCCATGCGATGCTCCCCCACCTGTGTACTGACGTTCAGTGCCGCGCCCCCCGAGTGTCAGGAAGCTGGCGCGCGCCGTACGCCTCGCAACTTCCGGGTGTTTTCAGACCCCGTGTTGACCGCCCGCGCCACGAGCTCGCGCAGCCACTGGTGCGCGGGGTCTCCGTCGAAGCGCTCGTGCCAGACC
>NZ_RAWL01000754.1:0-1801 GCF_003668885.1 Corallococcus sp. AB049A
GGGGAGCGCTCATGGGGCGCGCAATGCACCCCGGCGCGTCCCCCCTGTCAACGTCACCCGCCGTGACGGACTACTTCGCCGCCGGAGCGGTGCCCCAGTCCGGGGTCAGCCAGCTGCCCTTCTCCATGGGCAGCGGCACCTGGTTGTTGCCGTCGGCGGTCATCACCCACAGGTGCGCGGCGCCGTTGCGGTTGGTGCTGAACATGATGAGCCGGCCGTTGGGGGAGAAGGTGGGCTCCTCGTTGTTGCCCTGGTCCTGCGTCAGGCGCGTCACCTTGCCCGTGTCCACGTTGACGGTGAAGAGGTCGAACGCGTTGCGCTCGTCGCGAGCGGTGAAGGCGATGAGGTCCCCGCGCGGCGACCAGTCCGGCGTCTGGTTGTAGTTGCCCTGGAAGGTGAGCCGCTTCACGCCGGAGCCGTCCGCGTTCATCACGTACACCTGCGGGCTGCCGCCCCGGTTGGACACGAACGCGATGCGCTTCCCGTCCGGCGACCAGGTGGGGCTGGTGTTGAGGCCGTAGGGCGTGTCGGTGATGGCCTTGGCGCCGGAGCCGTCCGCCGAGGCGACGTAGATCTGCGCGCTCTCACCCTCCGCCAGCGCGTAGGCGATGCGCTTGCCGTCCGGCGAGTACGCGATGCCCGTGGCCATCTGGCCTTCGGTCACCAGCGGCTTCGCCTCGCCGCCCGGGGTCTGCACGTAGATGTCCGGCCGGTTCTTCCGGTAGGACGTGAAGGCCACCTGGCCGGACGGGCTGAGCGTGGGGAGGATGTGCGTGCCGCCCTTGGTGAGCGCCTGCGCGCGCATGCCGTCCCAGTCCGCCACGTACACGTCGCGGTTGGCGCCCGCCTTGCGCACGAAGGTGATGCGCGACAGGAAGGGGCTCGGCTCGCGGGTGAAGTGCCGGTAGAGCGCGTCCGCCAGCGCGTGCGCCAGCTGCCGGGGCTCGCCGGCCGGCGCGTCCTTGGCCACCTTCAGCTCCTCCTTGCCCGTGGCCACGCTGAACAGGCGCAGCTCGCCGCGCAGCGCGCCGCCGTCCTGCGCGAGCGACACCTTCACCAGCGACTCCGCGCCCACGTCCGCCCAGCGGCTGAAGTTGATGCTGCCCGCCGTCATGCCCTCCTTGGCGTCCGCGGTGAAGCTGTTGCGGTCCAGCACCTGGAAGATGCCGGAGGCGGTGAGGTCGTACGTGAAGGCGGTGTCGAAGGACTGCGCGGCCTTCTTGTCCGCGCCCTCCTGCACCACGGGCGCGGGGGCCGCGAGCGGCAGCGGGCGGAAGTTCGCGCCGGAGATTTCGATGACCGGCGCCTGGGCCAGCACCAGCGCGGGGACCAGGAGGAGCGACAGCAGGAGGGCTTTCATGGGCTGAACACCAGGACGACGCCGTTCTTCTGGAGTGCGTCGCGAAGCGCGTCGGGGGGAGGAGAGAAGGGAGATGCCTTGCGCACGGCGGCCACCACCGCCGCGTCGAACAGCTCGTTGCCGCTGGCCTTGGCCAGGCTCACGTCCAGCACTTCACCCGCGCGGCCCAGCCGCATGGCCACCTGCGCCTTCAAGTACAGGCGCTCCGCGTCGGGGATGGTGTCCGCCACGTTGTAGTGACGGCGCACCTGGGACTTCAGAAGACCGTAGTACCGCTCGCCCTCGGCCACCGCGGAGTCGCCGTCCGGGTCGCCGTCCTCGGCGCCCTCCAGCTCCTCCGGCTCCGTGGGCTTCGCCGACTTGTCGAACGCGCCGAAGAGCTTCTTGCGCCGGTCCTCCGCGTTCGCTTCGCCCTTCTGGGGCTGTCCCTTATACACATCT
>NZ_RAWL01000755.1:0-1853 GCF_003668885.1 Corallococcus sp. AB049A
GACGGGGGCAGGGGACGGGGCCGCGTGAGAAGATGCGGAGGCCGTGTTCGCGGTCGCGCTGGCGAAGGCCGTGTCCGTGCCTGGAGGCAAAGACGCCTCGTGCGGCAGCACGCCTGCGTCCGGACGTGCCGTGCGCGCCGGAGCCGAGGCCGTCATCGCTGACACGGACCGAGGGGCGCGGACCGTCACCAGGGCCAGGTCGGACGACACGTCGGGCAGACGTTCAGCGGGCGCTGCCGGAGCCGCGGGCGCCCGGACGGGAACCGCCGCGGGCGGCGCGAACGGGGACGTCGCGGCGCGCGCTCTCGGCTGCACCCAGACCGGCTTCGTCTGGAACGCATAGGTCGGCAGGTGCAGCCGCAGGCGCTGTTCGTGCGCGTAGAACGCGCTCCAGTCCACGGCCACACCCGCGACCCACAGGTCTCCCACGGCCTGGAGCCAGCCCATCTGCTCCGTCGTCGTCCCACCCCGGCGCAACGACGCCACCGCGAGGACGGCAGGACCGCCCTCGGCCCGGACCAGGTTCGCGCGCACCAGGGGCGTCACGTCCTGCCCCGGCCCCACCTCCAACAACACCGAGCAGCCTTCCGCCTGGATCGCCTCCACCGCGCGCGTGAAGCGCACCGGCTGGCGCATCTGCTCCGTCCAGTAATCCGGCTGCGCGAGCTGCCCCGGCCGCACCACCGCGCCCGTGAGGCTGGACACGTAGCGCACCGTGGGCTCCGACCAGCGCAGCGTGCCCACCACGCGCGCCAGCTCCGGCATCAGCGGCTCCACATCCGCGGAATGGAACGCATGCGGCGCGGGCATCCGCACGACGCCCGCCCGATGCTGCTCCTTCAGCTCCGCTTCCAGCCGCGCGACGTCCTCCACCGGACCGGACACCACGCAGCGATCCGGAGCATTCACCGCCGCCACCGACAAGCGGTCCGTCAGCAACGGCTGCACGCGCTCCACGGGCAGGGCCACCGCCAGCATCGCGCCCGGCGGCATGCGGTGCATCAGCTCCCCGCGCACCACCGCGAGCCGCATCGCGTCCTCCAGCGACAGCGCGCCCGCGACACACGCAGCCGCGTACTCGCCGAAGCTGTGCCCCGTCACCGCGTGTGGCGTCACTCCCAGGTCCCGCCACATCCGAGCCAACGCCACCTGCACGCTGAACAGCGCGGGCAACGCCACGCGCGTATCCGCGAGGCTCGCCTGGGCCTCGGTCTCCGCACCCGCCGAGGGCGACAGCAGGCCCGACACGCGCGCCCGCAGCGGCGCGTCCAGCAGCGCGAGGCACGCGTCCAGGTGCGCGCGGAAGTGGGGCGACGCCTCCGCCAGCTCACGCCCCATGGCCACCTGCTGCGTTCCCTGACCGGAGAACACGAACGCCACGCGCGGCGCCTTGTTCAACCCCTTCACCGCCACCGACGGCTTCTGGAGCTGCCGCGCCAGGTCCGCTGCGTCCTTCACCACCATCGCGCGCCGGTACTCGAAGACCTTGCGACCCACGGCCTGCGTGAACGCCAGGTCCGCGATCGCCGAGTCCGCAACGCCCTTCGCCTCCAACCGCCGCGCCGCTGCCTCCAGCGCCTCCGGCGAACGCGCGGACAGCACGACGAGCTGGTGGGAACGCGTGGTGGAACCACTCTGCCGCATGGGGGCTTCCTCGAGGATGGCGTGGGCATTGGTGCCACCAATGCCGAAGGAGCTGACCGCGGCGAAGCGAGGCGTCTCGCTGCGAGGCCACGACCGCAAGGTGGTGTTGACGAAGAACGGCCCCGCGTCGAAGTCGATCTGCGGGTTGGGCCGCTCGAAGTGGAGGCTGGGAGGAATCTCCCCGTGGTGCAGCGACAGCGCGGCCTTCA
>NZ_RAWL01000756.1:0-1841 GCF_003668885.1 Corallococcus sp. AB049A
GCGCTGAGCTGGGGCGCGCGGGCGGCCGCGTCCGCGGGCAAGGGCATCCTGGGCGGGCTGGGCGGCAGCTTGCAGGACCGCGTGCGCGAGGTCATCGACGGCTCCATGGCCCTGGTGCAGCGGCGGATCGCCGACCGGCTCGCCAGCGAGGACACCGCCCGGGCCCTGGGGGCACGGCGCCAGAAGATCTTCCTGACCACCCTGGAGAAGACGGAGGCCGAGGTCGCGCAGGCGCTGGGCCAGGTGCCCCACGAGCAGATCGACGGCCTGCTGCCCCAGGTGATCGCGCACAACCTCGCGCGCCCCGAGGTGCGCGAGGGACTGAAGGCCGAGCTCCACGCCGTCGTGGAGGAGCTGTCGCGGCACACGGTGGGAGAGCTGCTCGACCAGGCCGGACTGCGGGACGCGACGCGCCAGTGGTTGCACGCGCACGGCCTGCCCTTCGCGCGCACGCTGGCGCAGGCCGTGCGGTCAAAGAAGGGCTAGTAATTGAGCCAGCGGTAACCCGAGCTCGCCGAGCCCGAGCAGATCAGCGAGTTCGTCGTCTGGCTCGTGGTGTTGCAGCACTCCTTCGTCGCGCCCGGGGTCGTGCACCGCAGGTTCACATACAGGCTGCACGAAGGCAGTCCCGCCGTACAGGTGCCCGACTCGGACACCGTCCGAGCTTCGGCCTCGGGGGCCATCGTGTCGTCCAGGGCCGGGCCTCCGCACCCGATGAGGGAAAGGCCGAACCACGTCACCATCGCCGCGAGTGAGAGCTTCATGGGAAACCCCAGGGGGTCCTTCGAGTGGACTTCAAATTCTAATATGAAAACCCCGGCATCTCGCCAGAAGACGTCCAACCTGAAAGGCAAGCCCCATGCTCCAGCGAATCGCAGTCGTCCTGACCGTCCTCACGCTCTTCGGATGTGGCCCCGGCCTCGAGCCGGGTGACGATGCACTTCTCACGCAGGACACGACCGCGAGCGAGAGCGCCGACGCGGCAGGTCAGGTCGAGCAGTCCGTCACGTACAATGCGTGCGCATGTCTGGACCCGTCGCGCGTGATGGATTGCGGCACCGGCTCCACCTGCACCGGGTATCGCCAGACCAGCACCCGGGATTCGTACTATTGCCAGAAGGACAACCGGAGCTTCACCTGTCCGCACTACGCCGCCTACCAGTGCCGGAAGACCAATTATCAGCCCAACGGTCTCCCCTGCTGCTCCGGTCGCGCCGCGTACGTGGGCAGCCTGTTGCTCTGCCAGTAGCACGTCCAAAGAAGAAGGCCCCGGCGCACCTGAGGGTGCCCGGGGCCTGGTGACAATCCGTGGAGCTGGCGGCCTACTCGAACACGCCAATGCCCGGGTCGCTGCCACCGGTCTTCGCGGGCTTGGTGGGCCGGGGCGGCGGCGCGGCGCGCACCGGATCCAGGCGCACGCTCACGTGCTGCTCCGCCGTGTCCGCGAGCCGGCTGTAGTCCAGCCGCTTCTCCTGGTCCTGGTGCCCCGCGAGCTTGAAGCGCAGCACGGAAGCCTTCTCTCGCGGGAGCATCAGCTTCGTGGGCGTGGTGCCAATCTGCGCCTCCCCGTCGAAGATGGCCGCGCCGGACGGCGTGGAGGTGAACTCCACCGTCACGTCCTGCGGCAGCGCCGCCGGAGGAGGCGTCGCCGGGGGCTCCTGCACTCGCGTGGGCGGTGCCTCCACGGGCACCCTCGGCTGCATCACCGCCACGGGGCCTGAGACCGGAGCCATCTCGCCTTCGCCCTTCGCCATCACGAACGCCACGCCCGCGCCAATCAGCAGCAGCGGCACTCCGATGATGGCCGCCTTCACGCCCCCGGACCTGTCTCTTATACACCT
>NZ_RAWL01000757.1:0-1841 GCF_003668885.1 Corallococcus sp. AB049A
ACATCGACGTGGACCAGCGCGCGTCGCCGCCCACGCTGCGCGCCGTGTCCTCCAGCCTCCGGCCCGCGTGCGCCGCGACGTCCAGCCACTTCGGCTCGCCGGTCTGGTCCACCAGGTTGAGCATCGGGACGATGACGCCCGCCACGCCGCCCAGCACCTCGAACAGCCCGTCCGCGTCCAGCGCCTGTGGCGTCAGCGCCGCCGCGCGCTCGCGGGCCCGGTCCAACGCGCCCGGGACGGTGCCCAGGTCGTGCAGCGTGGACCAGATCCACACCTGGGACGCGAGCCCGGAGAAGCCACCCGGCGACTTCACCGGCACGCGGTCCTCCGTGGCGCGCAGCACCGCGAGCGTGCCCTCCAGCAGCTCGGGCAGGCCTTCCACCTCGTCCGCGCGGCCGTGGTGCACCTCGCGCAGGTACTGGGCCAGCACCACCGCCACGCCGCCCTGTCCGCTGTAGTGCTCGGCGGAGAGCGGCCGCACCGCCCAGCCATGCTCGGCGAGCACCGGGCTGATCCACGTCACCGTCCCATCCGGTCCCCGCACGGCCGCGTCGCTCACACGTTGGACCAGCTTGGACAGCTGTGCCCGGCGCCGCACGTCCAGCCGCTCGTGGCGCGCGGGCGTGGCCGGCGCGGGGACTCTCGGGGGGACGGTCTTCTCGTTGAGGTACGCGCTGATCAGCGTGCTCTGGATGGTCATCTCCTCCAGCGGCTCGTCCACCGAACGCCACGCCTCCAACGCGGCGTCGAGCACGCTCCGCGTCACCGGCTGGGTGAACACCGGGATGTCCCCCACGCACAGGTCCGCGAGCTCCGAGTCGATGACGGGCGTCGAGGACGGCGCGCCGGGAGACACGTCCGCGTTCTTGCGCATCACGTCCCGCGCACGCGCATGGGCCTTGGGCGCGTCGTACAGCGAGGCCGGGTGCCAGAGCATCCGCGACAGCTCCGCGTACGTCTGCGTGGGCCGCAGGATGCGCCGGACGACGGCGCCCGTGAACGGCTCCAGCAGCGGCCGCAGCCCGCCGTACGCGTCCAGGGTCTTCATCCGGGAGGTGAGCTCGTGGAAGCCCTCCACGACCTGATCCCAGTGCCGCGCGAGCACGGGGTCCGGGCTGGGATGGTTCTTCGCCATCGGGCGCTCCATCAGCGCCATGCCCAGGCGCGCGCCGTCCGTGCCGCCGCCGACGATGAGGGGCGCCGGGATGCGCGGCTGCTGCCCCGGGAGCGAGCCCGCCGCGGAGATGTCCAGGCCGCCCAGCCCCGGGCCTCCGCTGCGCACCGGGAGCAGCCCCGTGCGCAGGACGGTGCCTCGGATGGCCTTCGCGGCCAGGTCCACCGCCAGCCCGCGCCCCGCCGGAGGCACAGGTGGGTCCGGCGTGAAGAGGCTCTCCACGTCCACCACCACGGGCACCGGCCCGTGCGCGATGAGGTTTTCAGAATGCAGGTCCGTGCCGCCCAGAAGCCGCATCACCGCGAGCCAGTGGCCCAGGTTCCGGTAGAAGCGCGCGAGCTCGGCCTCGCCTTCACAGTAGCGGTGCTCCACGAACTCGGCCCAGCCATAGCCGGCGCGCACCAGCACGGACGGCACGCGGATCCGCGTGGCACCGGCCTCCGGCGCCAGCACCCGCGCGAGCAGCCGCTCCAGCGCGAGATCCACGCGCATGCAGCGCGGCTTGTAGAGCACCCGGCCTTCGTCCAGGTCCAGCAGCGCCACCGTCAACCGCAAATGGCTCCTGCTCACCGGCGTGGTGGGGAGCTTCCTCCTCCAGCATGGCCTCCAGGGCTGGTGTCCGCCGCTGCCCCTCCTCCGGCGTCTCGGGCTGCGGACACGGGGAGAG
>NZ_RAWL01000758.1:0-1828 GCF_003668885.1 Corallococcus sp. AB049A
GTGCATTCCTTGGATGTGGTGACCGGGCGCGTGGGGGGCGCGCGTTTGAAAAGTCTAAAGACTGTCAGCGCTCGCGCAATACGTAGGAACCGCGCGATGAAACATCTCGACTCTTGATTGCGACACGTCCCATCGGGTCATCCAGGCCCCCGTCTCTCCCGGAGGACGCCCGTACACGGTGTGTGCCATTCCTGTCTGGATATATCTTTGGAGCCATGCGGGCGCGCGCTGTCACACGAGGATGGCGATGTCTGTCTTTTTCCCGTGGAGGTGTGCCGCGTTCCGCGCGTGGACCCGTGGCGGGTGGGTGCGGCCTGATCCGTCGGGGTGGGGCCGTACCCCCTGTCGCGCTGGATGATTCACGTGGGCTGGGCTGTAGTGAAGGACCGGATGCCTTCGCTACGACACGCCTTCCTGCTCAACGCCGTGCGCGAGCTTGGCCGCTCGGTGCCGGACATCGTCCGTACGCGGGCCTCCTGGGATGCGTGCCTGGAGCGGATCCGCGAGGCGTGCACCACCACGCTGGGCATGGAGTACGACACCCTGGCCCGCTTCGACGCGCGCTCCGTCGTCGGTCTCTTCGCCCACCCGGAGCAGGCGCGCATCCTCGCCCGGCTGGTGGATGAGCGGGCCCGCCTGTGCGAGGCCCACGGCCGCTACGAGGATGCGCTGGCGGACAGCGTGTACGCGGGGGAACTCCTCATGCACTCGCGAGTCCGCTTCGGCCTGCCCCGGGACGCCCGCGCCGCGGACGTCCTGGAGCGCGAGGCGGGGACCGCCGCCCCGCTCCCGCTGCCCCCTTCCGGGGACTGATCAGCCCGCCTTCACCTTCAGGACGACCTTGCCCACGGCCTGGCGCGACTCCAGCTCGCGCAGCGCCTGAGCGCCTTCCTCAAAGGAGAAGACGCGGCCCACCAGCGGCTGGACGATGCCCTTCGCCGCGAGCGCCTCCAGGTCCTTCGCGATGGTGTCCGTCAGCCCCGGCTCCTGCATGAGGAAGGCGCCCCACGCCACGCCCACCACGGAGACGTTGCGCAGGAGCAGCCGGTTCACCGCCACGGACGGAATCTGGCCGCTGGTGAAGCCCACCACCAGGAGCCGCCCCTCCGGCGCCAGCACCTTGAGGCTCTTGTCGAAGACGTCCCCGCCCACGGGGTCCACCACCACGTCCACGCCCCGGCCGTCCGTGGCCTCGCGCACCCCGGCGGGGAAGTCCTTCAAGAGGAGGACGCCGTCCGCGCCCGCGCGCTTCGCCACCTCCGCCTTGCGCTCGTCGCCCACCACCGCCAGCACGCGCGCCCCGGCGCCCTTCGCCACCTGCACGGCCGCGGTGCCCACGCCGCCCGCCGCGCCATGCACCAGCACCGTCTCCCCCGCGCGCAGCCCCCCACGCCGGTGCAGCGCGAAGTGCGCCGTGTGGTAGTTCATCACCACGCCCGCGGCCTGCTCGAAGCTCCACTCCCTGGGGATGGGGAAGGCCAGCTCCGGCGCCACCACGCAGGCCTCCGCGAAGCCGCCCAGCGTGAAGGAGAAGCCCATCACCCGGTCCCCGGGCTTCACCCGCGCCCCCGCTGGCGCGGCGCGCACCACGCCCGCCACCTCCACCCCGGGCACGAAGGGCACCTCCGGCTTCATCTGGTACTGGCCGTGGGTGAGCAGCAGATCCGGAAAGCTCACCCCGGCCGCCACCACATCAATGAGGACGCCGTCTCCGGCCTGCGGCTCCGGGACGTCCACCATCTGAAGACCCTCGGGCCCCGTCAGCCGCTGAAGCTGCAATGCGCGCATGTGTGTGTCGCCTCCCTTCGGCCGGGACGCTAGCCCGCCC
>NZ_RAWL01000759.1:0-1816 GCF_003668885.1 Corallococcus sp. AB049A
GCATTCCCCTGCGCTCCGTGCCCCGGGCCCCCTCCCTTCCGAAGCCTGAGGCCGCGTCCGTGACGACACCTTCCTCGGGAAACACCGAGACGAGCACCACGACGCAGGAGGCACTCAAGGCCATCCGTTCATCACACGGCCTGGGCTGGGGGTTGGCGGGAGCGGTGCTGCTCCTGGCGGCCGGAGCCGCCGTCATCCAGCACCGGACGCCAGCTCCCGTGACCGCTGTCGCGTCCGAGCCTCTTCGCGTCCAGGTCGCGACGGCCCCCGTACAGCCTGACCCCACGCCGCCCCAGCCTCAGCAGGACTTTCGCGCGGAGCCCCAGGCGGCGCCGCCGCCATCGACTCCCGCCACGGAGCTCAAGCAGGCGCCCTCCCAGGAGCAGACGACGGTCGCCACCTCTTCAGTGCCCACCCCGCCGCCCGCGCAGGAGCAGGCGGCTCCCCCACGTTCGACGAGCATCGAGGACAAGAAGGATGAGTTGCTCGGACAGATCACGCAGATCGTCGCGACGATGAAGGCCCGGAACGGTGGTCATGCGCTTCCGCCGGATGTGAACAACGAGCATGGGGATCACGTGACCCACATCCGAGAGGCGAAGACGCGCAAGGCCCTGGCTGCGATCAAGCTGGAGCTGAATGATTGGAAACGCCGCCTTGAAACGCGTTTCCCGGCGCCCTGACCGGTCGCCAATCCCTGGCGGGTATGGATTTACATCCCAGCGGTCATTGGGGACCCGCTATCCCTTGCATCCCATTCCGGCGGGTTGTTTGGAATCAGGGGAAATGCGCGGCTATGGTCCGCGCGAACTCCCCTCATGAAAACCCACCGTCCTTCCAGTCCCGACGGGGCGACGCTCACGATGCGGAAGAACGCATCGGCGGAGACCACGCCGCTCGTGGATCCGCTGCTCTCTTCACAGATTGGTGACTTCACCGTCGAGGAGCGGATTGGCGCCGGAGGCATGGGAGTCGTCTACCGGGCCACCCATTCGCTGATCGGGAAACAGGCCGCCATCAAGGTGTTGCGCGCGGAGCTCGTCTCGCCCCGGTTGCATGAGCGGCTGCTCGTGGAAGCCCGCGCGGTGAATGCCATCCGGCACCCGGGCATCATCGACATCTTCGGCTTCGGCAAGCTTCCGGATGGGCGCCCCTACGTCGTGATGGAGCTCTTGGAGGGACGGCCTCTCTCCGAGCTGATGTCTGACCAGAAGCGATTGGACGTGCCCACCGTCCTCTGGATGCTGGATCAGATCCTCTCAGCACTGGGGGCGGCACACCGGGCCGGGGTGGTGCACCGGGACCTGAAGCCCGCGAACGTGTTCATGGTGGAGCCGCCAAACGCGGCGCCCACGATCAAGCTGGTGGACTTCGGCATCGCCAAGCTGCTGGAGAACAAGGAGAGCCCGACGACCATCGACGGCTCCGTGCTGGGGACGCCCGAGTTCATGGCTCCCGAGCAGATCCGCGGCGGCGCGGTGGGGCCGGCGACGGACCTGTACGCGCTGGGCATCATGGCGTTCCAGATGCTCACCGGCGTGCGGCCCTTCCAGGGCGACCCCGTCCAGGTGCTCTTCGCCCATGTCGACAAGATCCCGCCGCTGCCCTCCTCGCGCGCGGAAGGGATTCCCCCGGAGTTGGACACGCTGGTGCTTCAATTGCTGGCGAAGGACCCCGCCCTGCGCCCGCCCTCCGCCGAGGCCGTGCAGCAGCAGTTGCAGCGGGTGCCAGCGGAGTCCCGCACGCAGACCTTCGCGAAGCCTCCGGGCTTGAAGCCCAAGGCGCCCACGCAGCGTCCTGCACCCGTGCCCAAGCC
>NZ_RAWL01000075.1:0-25820 GCF_003668885.1 Corallococcus sp. AB049A
GCCCGGGGTGACGGGGGTGGGGAGGAAGCCCGCGAAGAAGGCCTGGTGCGCGGCGTAGGTGAAGCTCGCGGGGCTGTGGCGCTCCTCCCACCGGCCGCCGGGCAGCAGCGCGGCCAGGGTGGGGGTGCGGCCTGCCTCCAGCTCCTCCCGCGCCACGTCGTAGCGGAGCGTGTCCAGCGTGAGGAACAGCAGGTCGTGCGTGCCGACCAGCGCGTTCAGGTCATGCATGTGGACACCGCGCGGCGGGGAGGGGCCTCATCGATGGGAGGTCCCATACCCCGCCCGGGACGGCGGGACCACGGGGTCGGCACCGAGAGCTTCCGCCGACTTCCGCCCATCCAGCACCACCTGTTCCCACCCGGGAAAGGACGTCCACAGCGCAAAAAGCACACCCTGATGCAATCGGGTGGCAAGGACTTGAAATACGGCATTAATGCGTATTACAGGTTATTCTCACTTTGAAGGGAGTGCACGACATGCAGAACATGCGGAAGCAGTTCTCGACGTCTCGTGGTGGCTGGCGGCCGGTGACGGCGCTGGTGCTGGGCTGCACCCTGGCGGTTCCGGCTGGAGCGCTCGCGGCGGAGCGCACCCCTTCAGCGGCCACGCGGGCCCAGGCCCAGGCCCCGGGCGCGGCGGTGGCCAAGGCGCTCCAGGGGAGCACCACCCTGGCGACCCCGTCCGGGCTGGTGTTCCACCAGACGGCGCGGCCGGTCAGCGGCCTGCGCACCCTGGACGTGGTGCGGGACACCGGCGTGCAGCTGCACGTCTGGCGGGAGAAGCAGGCGGACGGCACGGAGCGCGCGTTCTCCGCGTACACGCGCGGGGGGACGGAGCTGCTGGGCCGCGTGCAGCAGGAGGAGTACCTCATCCGGCTGGCGGAGGTGTCGTTCGATCCGCTGGCGCGCACCGCGCCGCTGTTGGGCAACGCGCTGGTGGCGGACCGGGACAACACCCTGTCGCTGGTGCAGTTCCACGCCACGCCGCTGCCGGAGTACCGGGCGACGATTGAGAGCGCGGGCGGCAAGGTGCTGCGCTTCCTGTCGGATCACACGTACCTGGTGGAGATGCCCTCGGAGCTGAGGGCTCGCGTGGCCCAGCTGCCCGCCGTGCGCTGGGTGGGGGACTACCATCCGGAGTGGCGCCTGGAGCCGGTGCTGCGGGACGCGCTGCTCGGGCGGGCGGCGGCGCTTTCGCCCCAGCGCTACTCCATCATGCTGGGCGAGTTCGGCGCGGAGCGGCAGGCCCGCGTGACGGCGCTGGTGGAGCGGCTGGGCGGCAAGGTGGACCTGGTGGAGCCGGCCGGGCTTCGCGTGGAGGCGACGCTCACGCAGGAGCAGCTGGCCTCGCTCGCTCGGGCCAACGAGGTGCAGTTCATCGACCGCTGGGGTGGCCCCGGCGAGGTGGACATGGACATCGTGCGTGAGACGGGCGGCGCCAACTACATCGAGGGGCTCAAGGGGTGGAACGGTCAGGGCGTGCGCGGTGAGATCTTCGACACCGAGCTGCGCACCACCCACCGCGAGTGGCCCACCGCGCCCATCATCCACAGCACGGGCACGTCGTCCGGTTCGCTGCACGGGACGGCCTGCTACAGCCACAACTTCGCGCAGGGCGTGGATCCGCTGGCCCGGGGACTGTTGCCGGGCGGGCAGGGCATCTTCTTCCTGTACTCGGAGGCCACGCAGTTCGGAGGCACCAAGTCCCGCCTGACGATGAACCAGGAGCTGATCAACCCGAGCGGCCCGTACCGCGCGGTGTTCCAGACCTCCAGCGTGGGCAGCGCGCTGACGACGTCGTACACGACGATCTCCGCGGAGGTGGACGACTACCTGTTCAAGGCGCCCATCCTGAGCACGCAGTCGCAGAGCAACAGCGGCACGCGCAACTCGCGGCCGCAGGCGTGGGCGAAGAACATCGTCTCGGTGGGCGGCATCCGGCACTACAACACGCAGACGCGCACGGATGACCGCTGGTCGTCGGGCGCGAGCATCGGGCCGGCGGCGGACGGGCGCATCAAGCCGGACCTCGCGTTCTACTACGACAGCATCCGTGGGGCGTACGGCTCGTCCGATACGGCCTACACGGAGTTCAGCGGCACCAGCTCCGCGACGCCGCAGACGGCGGGCCACTTCGGCCTGCTGCACCAGATGTGGCACCAGGGGGTGTGGGCGGGCCACGGCAAGAAGGCGGACGTCTTCACCAGCCGCCCGCAGATGGCGACGGCCAAGGCGCTGATGATCAACGGCGCGGCGAAGTACAACTGGCTGGCGGGCGGCGCCAACGCGGACATCGACCGCAACAAGCAGGGCTGGGGCACGTCCGACCTGAAGCGCCTGTACGACCGCGCCGCGAAGACGTTCGTGGTGGACGAGACGGACGTGCTCACGCCGCTGGCGACGAAGACGTACACGTTCACGGTGGCCAGCGGTGAGCCGGAGCTGAACGTGACGATGGTCTACACGGATCCGGCGGGCACGGTGGGCGCGGCCCGGGCGCGCATCAACGACCTGTCCCTGCGGGTGACGGCGCCCAACGGCACCGTGTACTGGGGCAACAACGGCCTGACGGCGGGCAACGTGTCCACGTCCGGAGGCGTGTCCAACAAGGTCGACACCGTGGAGAACGTCTTCCTCGCGAACCCGGCCGCGGGCACGTGGAAGGTGGAGGTCCTGGCGGAGGAGCTGGTCCAGGACGCGCGCACGGAGACGACGGCCGTGGACGCGGACTACGCCCTGGTGGTGAGCGGCGTGCAGCTCACGGCGAAGGTGCCGTAGGACGCAGCATCCCAAGCGCGGGCTCCGGAGTGGCCGGGGCCCGCGCTGTCGCGTTCAGTGTCAGCGACCCGGTGGCTCGCCGCTCAACCAGAATGCGCGGTTGCCGCTGCGCAGCGCCCGCTCCAGGAACTCCGCGAAGCTGGATGCGATGCGCTCCATCTCCTCCGGGAAGGTCTCATGGAAGGCGTCGAACAGCGGGTATCGGCCCGCCTCGCGCTGGATGCTGTCCATGACGACGTAGTCGGAGTCCTGCATGTCCACCAGCGTGAATACGGACGGCGCCCCGTCCCGGTCCTCGTCTCTGGCTCGGATGGCCAGGCGGGCGCGGCGGATCTCCGCGAGAGGCAAGACACGGTAGAGGGCATCGGCGCGTGGCGCGAAGAGCGTGCACCCATCGCAGTGCAGGTAGAAGGCCAGCAGGTCCTCGTCCAGTTCCCACCCGACGCGCGCCTCGAAGGCGGTCAACTGCGCGGGCGTCGCGGGCGCGTTGGGGAAGTGGAGCCGGGAGACTTCGGCCAGGAGTGGGTCCATGGGCATGACCGTCAATCCACGTAGGGCCGCTCGGGGCCCGGCTTCAGCCACTGGCCACCTGGCGCGTAGCAGGCGGGATACTCGCGGTTGAGCACGCCGTGTACGTCGTCGGGCACCGGCAGAACATTATCGCGGGCTACCGGCGCCCCGCCGTGCCCCAGGTCGAAGATGTGGTGCCCCTGCCAGTTGACACCGCCCGTCGATGGCCAGCCGCCGAACTCGCGGCCCCACTCATCGCGGAACGCGTTGCGAGAGTTCTTCCATGTGTCCCGGCGCCACTTACCGTCCGACACCTTCGGGTAGTCGCAGCAGCAGTGGGTGATGGCAAGGCGGCCGCCGGCCTCAGCGGGCATGAAAAGATAGCGCCCCTGCCAGTCCCCCTTGATGTCGGCCAGCCACATGCAGCCCATGAGCGGGTAGCCTTGCGCTGCGCACTTCGACTCGCACCGGGACAGGAACGCGGCGCTGCACTGCCATGGCCCGTAGTAGATGGTCGTGCGAAGCTGCCCGCCGTCCGGCGTCCTGACGATCGACCCGACCCACTTCGCGCGCGCCGGACTGCCGCCCCCGCCGACAGTGGCCGAGCCGCACCCGACGAGGGCGAGAAGCACGACTGCGTTCGCGAGGCTGCGGATGAGAGTGACTGTCACTGCAATCCATGAGAACACGGTGAAAGCTGTAAGTGAAGTCGGAGAAGCGCGGCGCGCCCTGCTGGGGAGGACGCTGTCCGCCCTGAAGCATCGGGAGCGCACACGGAGAAGACGGCGGTGGACGGCGGACTACGCCCAAGGGCATGGAGAGCTTCGTCTAGCTGGGCGGTCTACCCCTTTCAGTGCTCGGCTGGGATCCATCTGTGGCTGAGGATTCGTGGGATCATGAAGCAACCCGGGTTGTCGAGGCGCTCAACCTCCTGACCGTCCTGGCCGCGCCTCGCCTCTACGAGTGGTGGTGCACCCAGGCCCCCGAGGAGGAACTGCGGGCGGTGCTCCAGTCCCGCATGGCGGCACTGTCCGCTTACTGCGCGAAGGCATGGGGAAGCCCGGATGCGGATCGCTTCCGGGCAGCGGCTCCCAGGGTGAATGCGCTCGCAGCGCTTCTGGGGGCAACTCCCTCCGGGAACCTCATGAACCCCGGATGGAATGCCCAGGCCCGCGAATGCCTGGACGCGCTGGGAGTTCAGGCGCCTCCAGGCGGATGGGAAGCCTTCGAAGGATTCCCCACCCCAGGCGAGTGATCAGTGCTCCGCGGGCTTCTCCGGGCCCTGCTGCTGGGCCACGGGCTTCGTGTTGCGCTGGAGGACGGGCAGGGACGGGCTCAGCGTGCCCAGGTAGAGCCGGCCGTGGAAGCCCGTCTTGCCCGGCTCGTCGAAGAGGGCCACCTTGCGCGGCGTGTTCGGTTCCTGGCGTGCCTCCGCCGCCGGGTTGATGCCGTGCACGTCGCAGTCCACCTGCTGCCAGACGTTGAAGCGGCACGCGTAGTGGGCTCCGCGCGCGAAGCCCACGTCCAGGGCCCGCACCTGGGAGCCGGGGAGGGCGGCCGCGAGGCGGTGGCCCATGGGTTCGAACTTTGAATCCCAGTTCACGCCGCCGGTGCGCACGTGCACGTCACCCGCGAGCACCAGCATCCACGCGTCCGGGTGCTCCTTGCGGAAGGCCGTGAGGTTCGCCGCCATCTCCGCCTCGCGCGCGTTGCCCGCCGCCTCCTTCGAATCGAACGCCACCACCGACACGGCATGGCCCTGGGCCCTCAGACGCCGAGCGGCCTCCAGCAGATGGATGACGCCCGCGCTGCTGCGGCCGTCCTGATCCACTCGGCGGAAGAAGTCGCTCAGCACCAGCAGCCGCTCCAGGTCCGCGTCCTCGCCGGCGCTGTTCAGGTACTCGTCCAGCGCGCCCTGATGCACCGACGGCACGGACAGGGCCAGCGCCACCGGCAGCTTCTTCGTGGTGGCGTCGCAGAGCATCCGCGCGGCGGCGTCCGGCAGCTCGCGGGTGCCCATGGGGTCCGCCACCAGCACCGTGCCGCCTGGCGTGATCAGCGCGTCCACACCCTCCACGGGGTCACCACAACGGGGCGCCACGTCCGGCGTCTCCGGCGTCCAGCCCGTCACCTTCACGTCGCGCACCGGGATGGACGCCTTGCCACCCACCAACTCCAGCGACGGCACCATCTCCAGGCGCATCAGCAGCTTGCGCTCCTGGGGCAGGTCGCGGAAGCCGCGGCGCAGCTTGAAGCCCTCCATCTGCGGCACGGCCTCGAACTTCTCGTGGGCGAACACCTCGCGGAAGTGATTGGAGTAGTGGTCGTTGGCCCGCTGGCTGCCCGGCTCGGGCACCTGCTCTTCGACGGCGTCGTCCGCCTCCCGGTACTGGAGCCGGTAGATGCGCACGATGGACTGGCGCGGCCCCACCTCTTCGGGGCGCACCAGGTAGCGTTCGAAGGTGCGGTTGCCGCGCATGTTCACACCGATCTCCCACGACTGGGAGTACAGCTCGTGCGTGGTGTTGTTCTCGAAGATGTCCAGGCGCTGCTCTTCCAGCAGCCGGCGCGCGACCAACATCGCCTCGTCCAGCGGCACCAGGTAGATGCGCTCCACCTTGGGGATGGGCTCCGTGTCCAGTGGATCCCCGTCCAGTCCGCGCGAGACGCTCGCGCACCCCGTCATGCACAGAAGTCCCAGCGTCCAATGCCACCGCATGGTCCCGCCCCCTTGGTGAGAGTGGGAATCTAGCACTCCGGGTGAGGAGATCGCGCCCGCGGGTGTCAGCGCAAGGTGCAAAAGCGTTCAAAGGCGTGCTTGGAATTGCGCTGGCAGCAATCAATCGCCTTGCTATTGATTGAGGGTCTTCACCGGTGCGAGGCATTGCCGCGCGGTCGAGGACGACGTCGTCCCCCTGTCCCTCTCAGAGATGCCCTGAGAAAACCTGGCAGGTTCCTCGCCCTCGCCGTCGTGTTCACCTCGTTCACCGCGCTCGCATCGGGCGGCTCGTCTGGCTCGCTCCAGACGTTCGGCCTGCCGAACCCCACCTCCCAGCCGAAGGACACACCTGGACCAGGGCAAGGTCTCGAAGCTCACCCTGGCGCCATAGCGTCCTGTCTCAGTGCTCCGCGTCCGCGGGCTTCGCGGCGTCGTGTGACGGCTGTTGCTGATGGGCCACGGGCGGGACGGCGCGCTGGATGACCGGCGGTGAGGCGTTGAGCGCCCCCACCCAGAGCCGGCCGTGGAAGCCCTGCTCGGTGGGCGCGCTGAACATCGCCACCTTGCGCGGCGTGCCCGGCTCCTGACGCAGATCCGGGGAGGGGCTCAGCGCGAAGACGTTGCAGTCCACCTGCTCCCAGACGTTGAACCGGCAGGAGAACTGCGAGCCTCGCGCGAAGCCCACCTCCAGCGCCTTCACCGGCGACGCGGGCAGCGCCTTCGTCAACCGCCACCCCAGCGGCTCGAAGTCCTTGTTCCAGCTCACCGGCTTCGTGCGCACGTGCACGTCGCCCGCGAGCGCCAACAGCCACGTGTCCGGGTTCGCCTGGCGGTACGCGATGAGGTTCTTCGCCATCTCCTCCTCACGCGCGTTGCCCGAGGCCTTGTTCGAATCGAACGCCAGCACCGTGACCGAGTGGCCCTGCGCGCGCAGCCGGCGCGCCTGCTCGATGAGGTGGAGCAGGGCGCTGCTGCTGCGGCCGTCCTGGTACACCCGGCGCCAGAACGAGCTGACCACCAGCAGCCGCTCCAGGTCCGCGCTGCGGCCCTCGCTGGCCAGGTAGTCGTCCAGCGACCCCTGGTCCTCCGACGGCATGGACAAGGCCAGCGCCACCGCCAGCTTCTTCTCCACCGCGTCGCACAGCATCCGCGTGGCCACCTCCGGCAGCTCGCGCGTGCCCAGCGGATCTCCCACCAGCACCGTGTTCCCGGCCGTCAGGAGCGGCTCCACGCCCTCCAGCGGCTCGCCACACCGCACCGGCGCCGGCTGGGCCGTGTCCTCCCCCCAGCCCTCCACCTGCACCGAGCGCACCGGCGCGGTCGTCCTGCCACCCACCAGCTCCAGCGACGGCACCATCTCCAGCTTCGCCAGCAGCTTGCGCTCCAGCGGCAGGTCGCGCGTGCCGCGCACCATCTTGAAGCCCTCCATGTCCGGCACGCCGTCGAACGTGAAGCGCTCGAACGTCTTCCGGGCGAGGTACTTCTCCTCGTCCTGGATGCGCTCGTTGAGCCACTTGGGCTTCACCTCGATGTTCGTGTCCTGCTCGCGGTAGCGCAGCCGGAAGACGCGGACCACCGACTGGCGCGGGCCCACCGCCGCGCCCTTCACGAAGTAGCGCTCGAAGGTGCGGTTGCCGGGGAGGTTCATCCCGGGCTCGTGCGCGGAGGTGTAGAGTTCGTGCTGCTCCTCGCGGTCGAAGACGTCGTAGCGCTGCTCCTCGAAGACGCGCCGCATGGTGAAGAGGGCCTCGTCCAACGGCACCAGGTACACCGTCTCCTCGGTGGGGACCTCGATGTCCTCTTCCGCCTCCTCCGAATGGAGGTCCTTCGTCAGGCTCGCGCAGCCGCCGACGCACAACGACAGTCCCAGCAACCAGTGAAACCGCATGGCATGCCTCCGGCCCACCCGATGTGTCCCGATGTTGCTCGTGACAGGGGGGCGACGTCCCGGCTCCCACGGCCAGGACGTCGGGAAACAGTCTACCGGGAAACGCGCGGCTTACGCGTCTGTCAGGCCGGACGGGTGGGAGCGGCTCCCTGGCCCGTGAGCGACCGGACGACATCCAGCGCATGTTCGGCGTGCTTCTTCACCTGGATCTGTGAGTCGAACGCGTACCGGATGGTGCCCCCCTTGTCCGCGACGAACGTCACCCGCCCGGGCAACAGCCCCAGGAAGTTGGTGCCCACGCCAAAGGCCTTGCGCGCCGCGCCATCCGGGTCGCTGAGGAGCCGGAAGGGGAGGCGGTACTTGGCCACGAACTTCTCATGGGACTCCGGCGTGTCGGTGCTGATGCCCACCACGTCCGCGCCCGCGTCCGTGAAGTCCTGGTACTGATCCCTCAGGCTGCAGGCCTGGACCGTACATCCCGGAGAGTCGTCCCGAGGGTAGAAGTAGATGACCAGCGCCTTGTCACCCAGCAGGTCGCGCAGCCGCACCGGCGCGCCGCCCGGCCCCTGCAGTGTGACGTCCGGAACCGCGTCCCCTTCTTTCAGCGTCTTGGCCATGGAAGTCCCTCGCTCCTTGCAGGGGAGCATGGACCGCGCGTGGCCTGACCCGCAAATCAATCGGGACTACCGGGTTGCCCGGAATTCAACGGCCTGGGCATTCTTTCAGGGAATGCAGTCACGCGAACTGATGGACACCGAGGACTCCCGCAGGGGGCCCGGCCACGCCGCCCCTGCGGATCGGCTGTACCTGCTGCTGGTGCAGGGGAACACCTCCACGCTGGTGCCGCTGCCCCGGGAGGGGTCGGTGGTGATTGGCCGCGCGGCGGGGGCGGACGTCCTGGTGGAGGACGCGTCGGTGAGCCGCCAGCACGCGCGGGTGGGCGTGGCGGAGGGCGAGGCGTTCATCGCGGACCTGGGCAGCCACAACGGCGTGCGCGTCAACGGCGAGCGGGTGCAGGGCACGCGGCCCCTGGACGGCGGCGACGTGGTGACGCTGGGCAACGTGACGCTGGTGTTCCACCGGGGCGAGCGGCCCCTGCCGGAGCGGCGGGCGCTGGAGGCCGAAGGGCTGCGGGCCCGGCTCTCCGAGGAGCTGGACCGCGTGCGCGGCTCCGGCCTGGCGGTGAGCGTGCTGGCGCTGGAGGTGGAGTCCGCGCGGGTGCCGCAGGTGGAGCTGGTGCGGGCGCTCCATGGCGCGCTGCGGTTGATGGACGGGGTGGGGCAGGTGGGCGGCACGCTGATGGTGCTGATGCCGGACCTGGCCGGTGAAGAGGCGGAGGCCGCGGCGGCGTCCCTGGTGTCGGTGCTCTCGCCGCTGGCCGGGCGGGTGCGCGGAGGGCTGGCGTCCGCTCCGGGGGACGGGATGCAGACGGACGCGCTGCTGGGCGCGGCGAAGGCGGCTGCGCTGGCGGCGGAGGCAGGAGGGACGCGGGTCAGCGGGCCGTCCATGTACCGGCTGGCGCTGGGCGAGCGGTCCGTGGTGGTGGCGGACGCGGCGCTGACGCGGCTGTTCGAGCTGCTGCGCCGGCTGGCGGCGAGCCCCCTGCCGGTGCTCATCCACGGCGAGACGGGCGCGGGCAAGGAGAACGCGGCGTGGGCGGTGCATCACTGGTCGCCGCGCTCGGCGCAGCCCTTCGTGCCGCTCAACTGCGCGGCGCTGCCGGAGAGCCTGGTGGAGGCGGAGCTGTTCGGCCACGAGCGGGGCGCGTTCTCCGGCGCGGACCGGGCAAGGGCGGGCCTGCTGGAGCGCGCGAGCGGCGGGACGCTGTTCCTGGATGAAGTGGCGGAGCTGTCGCTGCCCATCCAGGCCAAGCTGCTGCGCGCGTTGGATCAGCAGGTGATTACAAGGCTGGGTGATTCGCGCGAGCGGCCGGTGGACCTGCGCGTGGTGGCGGCCACGCACCGGGTGCTGGCGGACGAGGTGAAGGCGGGACGCTTCCGGCAGGACCTGTTCTTCCGCCTGTCCGCGGCGGTGGTGATGCTGCCTCCGCTGAGGGACAGGCCTCGCGAGCTGCCGCTGCTGGCGCGGGCGTTCCTGGAGGACGCGTGCGCGAGGGCAGGCCGTCCGCCGCTGCACCTGTCCGCCGCGACCATGGAGGTGCTGGGCGCGCACGCGTGGCCGGGCAACGTGCGCGAGCTGAAGAACACGGTGGAGTACGCAGTGGCCACGTCGCCCGGGCCGGTGGTGGAGCCGTCGCACCTGCCGGAGTCCCTGCGCGCGGCGGAGCCGGAGCCGGAGGCCGAGCCGCGGACGGAGACGCCGAGGACGTTCCAGAACCTGGCGGAGGAGCTGCGGACGCTGGAGCGCCAGCGGATGATGGAGGCGCTGGAGGCGACGGGCGGGGTGCAGACGCGGGCGGCGCAGCTCATCGGGATGCCGCTGCGCACGTTCGCGTTCAAGCTGAAGCAGCACCGCATCGTGCCCTCGCGAGGCCGCGGCCCGGCGGATGAATGAGGAACGAGCCGCTTCCAACGTGGCAGCCGCCCGCGACGTTCGGGGAGTACCGTCTGGTGCAGCCGCTGGGGCGCGGCGCGATGGGCGAGGTGTACCTGGCGCACGACACGGTGCTGGACCGGCTGGTGGCGGTGAAGTTCATCGCCGGCGTCGCGCCGGATGAGGTGCAGCGCGAGCGCTTCCGCACGGAGGCACGCGCGATTGCCCGGGTGCAGCACCCGAACGTGGTGGGCATCCACCGCGTGGGTGAGGTGAAGGGCCGGCCATATCTCGTCTCCGAGTTCCTGCGAGGCGACAGCCTGGACAAGCTGGCCCGGCCGGTGCCGTGGACGCGCGTGCTGGAGATTGGCATCGGGCTGGCGAAGGGGCTCGCGGCGGCGCACCGCCAGGGCGTGCTGCACCGGGACCTGAAGCCCGCGAACGCGCTGCTGACGGAGGACGGGCAGGTGAAGCTGCTCGACTTCGGCGTGGCGAAGCTGCTCGACATGGCGACGGCGCCCGTCGTCCCCGCGCACGAAGCACCGCGTGCCGTGCCCGTGGTGGGTGATGCAACGGTGGATCCGCGACGCACGGCGACCATCGACGTGCCGAGGCCTCCCACGAGCACGGATCGCTCCGAGGCAGCCATCGCGCAGCGGACCGCGACGTCCACTCCACTTCCTCCGGAACGGCTCCTCGGTCCCCAGGACCTGCTGGCCACGGGCCGCATCGGGACGCCGCTCTACATGGCCCCTGAAGTCTGGCGGGGTGAACCGGCCACGGTCCGCAGCGATCTCTTCTCCCTGGGCGTGCTCCTCTACGAACTGTGCGGAGGCCCCACACCCGGGCCGCTCGCGGAGGCGCCACTCCGCCCCCGGACCTTCGAACCGCTGGACGCCGCCGTGCCCGGTGTCGACGCCACCTTCGCGGCCATCCTCGCGCGCTGTCTCGCGCATGATCCGTTCGCGCGCTTCGAATCCGCGGACGCGCTGCGCGAAGCGCTGGAGTCCATCACCTCACGCCAGGCCATCACGCCTCCGCGCCCCCGGTGGCTCCGAGTCACCCGGGTGCTCGCGCTCCCGGGGCTCGCGGTGGCCATCCTCCTGGGAGGCAACGGGTGGAACGAACGCGCCGGGCGCATCGACGCGGAGCAAGCCATGGCCTCCGCCGCGACCCTCATCAACGACGCGCGCGCCCTCGATGACCGCATCGAAGCCCTGCGCGCGGAGGCCTTCACCCGGTTCGACACCGACCGCTCCGCCGAAGCAGAGCCCCTGTGGGCCCAGGCCCTGGACCTGGGCGCGAAGCAGGCCCGCCAGTTCCGGGACGCCAGCGACCTGCTCGAAGCCGCGCAGAAGCGCGTGGGCCGGGGCGCGAACAAGGCCCTGGACCAACGCGTCGCCGACGTCCTCCTCCAGCGCATCCTCATCGCGGAGCGCGACCGCGACGCCAATGCACAGAAGGCCCTGACCCAGCACCTCGATGAACTGGATGTCAGCGCCACCACGAGCCGGAAGCTGACCACTCCCATCCGCATGGAGCTGGACAGCGAACCGCCGGGCGCCGCCATCCAGGTCGAGACCTTCGAGCCCCAACCCAGCGGCCCGCCGCGCTGGTCCGAACCCAGGCCCTTCGACACGACGCCCATGACCTCCGGCCTCACGCTGGAGCCCGGCTCGCACCGCCTGACGTTCTCGCTCCCGGGCCGGCCGCCCGTCCGCTACCCGGTGATGCTCACGCGCGGAGAGACCTTCCAGGCGAAGGTCACCATCCCCGAGCACGTCCCGGAAGGCTTCGTCTACGTGCCCCCGGGCCGCTTCCTCTACGGCAGCGGCGACGACGAGAGCATCCGCCGCACCGTCATCCGCACCCGCCCGATGCACCGGCTCACCACCGGCGCCTTCTTCATCGCCAGACACGAAGTCACGTACGCGGACTGGCTGACCTGGCTGCGAGAACTGCCCGCCTCCGAGCGCGCCGTGCGCAGGCCCCGAGGCACCAACTACTTCGGAACCATCGAGCTGCGGCCGGCCCGGGACGGCACCTGGACCTTCCACCTGGAGCACGAAGGCGTCGCGTACCAGGCGAGGGAAGGGGAGCCGCTGCGCTACCAGGACCGGACCCTGCGCGCGGAGCAGGACTGGCGCCGCTTCCCCGTGTCCGGCATCTCCTGGGAGGACGCTCGCGCGCACGTCGCCTGGCTGGATGCCACCGGCCGCGTGCCTCGCGCGCGCCTGTGCACCGAACGCGAATGGGAACGCGCCGCCCGTGGAGCGGACGGCCGCGATTATCCGCACGGCCCGGTGCTCGCGCCGGATGACGCCAACTTCGATGCGACCTACGGCCGCAAGTCGCGCGCCTTCGGGCCGGACGCGGTGGGCTCGCATCCCGCGTCCGACAGCCCCTTCGGCGTGGCGGACCTGTCCGGCAACGTCTGGGAGTGGCTGGCCACGGCCACGAGCGGCAAGCCCGCGTACGGAGGCGGGTCCTTCTACCAGGACGCGCTCACCGCCCGCGCCTACAACCACGGCGACGGCGAGCCGCGCACACGCTTCCCCTTCATCGGGATGCGCGTGTGCGCGTCCGTGCCCTGACTACAGGTCGCGCCCCGGCAGCTGCCCCACCGCGGGCAGGTAGCCCAGGTCCCGGACGAAGATGAACCCGGGCGGGGCCTGCGTGGACGTCGCGTAGACGCCCACCGTCAGCTTGGACCGCCACAGCTTCAGCGGCCGGCGCTGGCCCGTGCTGGTGACGTCCACGGAGCTGTACACGAAGCCCTCGATGCCCTTGTCGCCGTTGATGACCTTGAGGAAGAAGCCGGCCACGCCGTCACACGTCGACCTGTCCGTGAGCAGGTAGCGCCCGTTGCCGTCCACGCACCGGTACAGCGGCTTGATGAAGTTGCTCATGCGCGCACGGATGTTGGCGGGCAGCTTCGGGGAGAGGATGGGCCCCTCCTTGCGCTGCGCGGTGAACGGCGTCGCGTCCGCCACCCCGTTCGCGTCCAGGTCCAGGTGGATCCCCGTCACGTCCTTGCCACCTTCGAGGGTCTGCGTATCCACCGTCACCGCGGTGGTCGTCAGGTAGTTGTTGTTGGCGTCCTTGAACGTCACCAGCGACTGGTCGATGAAGAGCGAGTAGGACACGAGCAGCGTCGAGGTCGCCTGGCTGGACAGGTTCATCCACTCGCACGGCCGCGTCGCACGCGGGGCCAGCAGGAGCTTGCGGTTCACGCACGTGGCCTCCAGGGGCAGCGTGTCCCAGCGCTTCTTGCCCAGGCACAGCGGCCGCACATCACCGCAGTCATCCACCTTCCACACGGCCTCCAGGGAGTAGCCCTCCAGCGTGGGCGGCAGGCCCCCCGCGTTCAGCAGGACGGCGTCCTTGGGCCCCATGAACTTCAGGGGCGTCCCGTCCAGCGTGTTGCTGCGGCCCTCGCCGCAGTAGTCCGCCGTGGCCATGCGCGTGCACAGCTGGTGGTAGTCCATCGCCACGTCCTGCGGGAACGTCGTGGCCCAGGGCGGATAGCCCCAGTCGATGCACTTCGCGACGACGCCGCCGCCCACGAAGAACGGCAGGTTCGCGGTGCCCTCGTTCTTCGCCGCGCAGGCGAAGGTGAAGTGCTCGCGGTTCGGGAGCAGCTCGCCACCCGCGGACCAGGCATGCGGCGCCGCGAGCGCGAAGCCGCTGCCCGTGGGACACAGCGGCTGGGACAGGGCGTCCTCCGTGGCCGCCGTCACGCGGTACTCCCAGAACGCCTTGCCGTCCGCCAGGTTCTGCGTCGTGCACGCGACCGCGGGCCCCGTGATGCTCTCGTGGCAGCGGGCCTCCTCGATGGTGAGCTTCACGGAGCGCCCCTCGAAGGGCGCGCGGAAGGTCGCGCCCACCAGGTCCGCGCCCTCCATGAACCACACCGGAGGATTGGCGCCCGAGCAGGACTGGATGCCCACCAGCCGCCCACCCATCATCAACGCGCTCTTCGTGCACGTGAACCCCGCGGGAGAAGAGGCGGGCTCGAAGGAGTCCAGCGGGATGTTCACCGTCTCGAAGCGCTCGGAGCCGTGCAGCTGCGTGCCCTGCGCGCTGTTGATGGGAGGCGGATCCGCCTCCGCGCCCAGGGCCGTCAGCATCCCCACCGCCAGGCACCACCGCGTCACCGTCTTGCTGTTCGCCTTCATCTGTCCATCTCCCACTGGCCTTGCGAATCCGTGGGGCGCGCCATCGCGTCCCCCATGTCCAAGGAACGGGCGGGGCGCGTGAAATTCACAGCGGACGTCTGTTTTGTGCGAGGCGTGCAAGCCTTGCCGTCCCTGCAACGGTTGCCGTGTCACGCACGCGAGGAGCGCGTGCAAACCTTGCACGCTCCGAGCGCGGCGCGATGCGGCGGGCGTTCCAGCTTCCTTGCCCCCGCGCCATCGCCCAAGATGCATTTCCTTCCGAATTTCCCCCGCATTTTTTCCGCAAGGAGGAGGGGAGCATGACCTTCCACCGCCATGGCCTCGTGGCCGCGCTCGCGCTGTTCTCCCTGTCCGGCAGCGCCCTCGCGCAGGCCCCCGCCGCGCCGCCCAAGCCGCCCGCGAGCCCGGAGGATGAACGCGCCGCGTACGTCCGCTCGCACTTCACGAAGTACGAGGTGCGCATCCCCATGCGCGACGGCGTGAAGCTCTTCACGACGTTCTACGTGCCCAACGACGCAGGCCCCCAGAAGCGCTACCCCGTGCTGCTGACGCGCACGCCGTACTCGGTGGGCCCGTATGGTGCCGGCCGCTATCCCAAGACCCTGGCCCTGCCCAGCTTCGAGAAGGAGGGCTTCATCTTCGCCTTCCAGGACGTGCGCGGCCGCTACCTGTCCGAAGGCGAGTTCGTCAACGTCCGCCCGCACCAGGGCAACAAGCGCGGCAAGGACGTGGATGAGAGCAGCGACACGTACGACACCATCGACTGGCTGGTGAAGCGCGTGCCCCACAACAACGGCAAGGTGGGCATGTGGGGCGTGTCCTATCCGGGCTACTACTCGTCCGCGGGCGCCATCGACTCGCACCCCGCGCTCAAGGCCGTGTCGCCGCAGGCGCCCATCGCGGACTGGTTCTGGGACGACATGCACCGGCATGGCGCCCTGAACCTGCAGCTGGCCTTCAGCTTCTTCTCCACCTTCGGCAAGCCGCGCCCCGCGCCCACGGACGACGTGGAGTGGAAGCCCTACGACTTCGGCACCCCGGACGCCTACCAGTTCTTCCTGGACCTGGGTCCGGTGGCCAACGCGGACGCGAAGCACTTCAAGGGCGACATCGCGTTCTGGAAGGACATCGTCGCGCACCCCAACTACGACGCCTTCTGGCAGGCGCGGAACCTGTTGCCGCACCTGAAGAACATCAAGGCCGCGGTGATGGTGGTGGGCGGCTGGTACGACACGGAAGACCTCTACGGCCCGCTGCGCACGTACGCCGCCATCGAGAAGCAGAACCCCGGCATCGCCAACACGCTGGTGATGGGGCCGTGGCCGCACGGCGGCTGGATGCGCTCGGACGGCACGTCGCTGGGGGACGCGGACTTCGGCTTCCCCACGGCCGCCGCGTTCCAGGACCTGGTGCTGGCCTTCTTCAAGCAGCACCTCAAGGGCGGCCCGGACGCGGCCGTGCCGGAGGCGTTCGTCTTCGAGGGCGGCGCCAACCGCTGGCGCCAGCTGGACGCATGGCCGCCCAAGGGCACGAAGGAGACGCGCCTGTTCTTCCAGCCCCAGGGCGCGCTGGGCTTCCAGGCCCCCAAGGCCGCGGCGCCGTCCTTCGACGAATACGTGAGCGACCCCGCGAAGCCCGTGCCGTACACGACGGACCTCAGCCCCGGCTGGTCCAGGACGTACATGACGGAGGATCAGCGCTTCGCCGCGCGCCGGCCGGACGTGCTCGTCTACCAGACGGAGCCGCTGGAAAAGGACCTCACGCTGGCGGGCCCGCTGGAGGCGGAGCTGTGGGTCTCCACGACGGGCAGCGACGCGGACTGGGTGGTGAAGCTGGTGGACGTGAACCCCGGCAAGGTGCCCGGCTTCACGAAGGAGCAGGAGCAGGCCGGTGAGCGCAACCGGGGCTCGCAGCAGACGCTGGTGCGCGGCGAGCCGTTCCGCGGCCGCTTCCGGGACAGCTATTCGCAGCCCAAGCCCTTCACGCCCAATGAAGTCACGAAGGTGCGCTTCGTCATCAACGACGTGTTCCACACCTTCCAGCGCGGCCACCGGCTGATGGTGCAGGTGCAGTCCAGCTGGTTCCCGTTCATCGACCGCAACCCGCAGACCTTCGTGCCCAGCATCTACGAAGCGAAGCCCACGGACTTCGTGCGCGCGATGCACCGGCTGCACCACTCGGCGGCGCAGCCCAGTGCGTTGAAGGTGAACGTCCTGCCGGGTTTGGACGAGTAGTTCACCCGTGCCCTTGCGCGCGGTCTGCTAGGCTGCGCGCCCAGGACAAGCCACGCCACGCCATGACGGGAGGGACATGACCGGTCACGACCGGCCCGACGCCGGGCGGGTGCTGCTCGACGGGAGTCTGGGGGAGGGGGGCGGTCACGTCCTTCGCTCGGCGCTGTCCCTGTCGCTCATCACCGGCCGTCCCTTCCAGCTCACCGGCCTGCACGAGCACCCGGAGCCGGCGGGCCTGCGCCCCCAGCACCTGGCCTATGTGCGCGCCGCGGAGGCGCTATGCGGAGGCACCAGCGAGGGCGCCGTGGGCGGCACCGAGATGGCCTTCACCCCCGGCCCGGTGCGCGCGGGCGACTACCTGCTGGAGGCCGGCGCGTCCGGCAGCACGCCCCGGCTCTTCCAGTGCCTGGTGTATCCGCTGGCGCTCGCGGGCGGCGGGCGGCTCACGCTGAGGGGCGCCACGCACCTGAGGGGCGGGCCCAGCTTCCATGCGCTCGTGGGCGCGTGGCTGCCGGTGGCGCGCGCGTACGGGCTGCCGGTGCAGCTGACGCTCACCCACGCGGGCTTCCTGCCGGAGGGCGCGGGCGAGTTCACCGCGGAGGTGGGCGCGCCGGTGGAGCCGCCGGAGCTCGTGGAGCTGCCCGCGCGGGGCGTGCTGCGCGAGGTGCGGGTGATGTCCTTCGTGGGCGGGCTGCCCTTCGCGGTGGCGGAGCGTCAGTCCCGCGCCGCGGTGGCCGCGCTGCGCGAGCGGGGCATCCTCGCGGAGGCGGACAACCGGCCGCTGCCGGTGACGCGCTCCCAGGGCTCCGCGACGTTCGTGCTGGCGCAGTTCGAGCACACCGTGGCGGGCTTCACGTCGCTGGGCGAGCGAGGCCTGGACGCCGAAGGGGTGGGGCGCGAGGCGGCGGAGGCACTGACCCGCTTCATGGAGACGGGTGGGGCGCTCGACGAACACCTGGCGGAGCAGCTGCTGCTGCCGGCGGCGCTGCTGGCGTCGGGGCGGCTGGGGGCGGTGACGCCGGGCACCACGCGCTTCACCGCGGCTCGCGTCACCAGCGAGCTGACGGTCCAGGCGGAGGTGCTGCGGCGCTTCCTGCCGGTGCACATCCAGGTGGAGCCGGGCGGAAGCGTGGAGGTCCGTCCGGCGTGAGTCCTACGCGAGGCTGATCAGGCCTCGTCCTCGGTGGCGTTGCCGCGGGCGCCGAAGGTGTTCACGTCCGCCATCTCCTTCACGGTGCCGCGGTAGGCGCGGATGGCGAAGGGCGTGGCGACGAGGAAGACGATGCCCACGAGGCCGATGGCCATCCAGGGGATGGGCGTCTCCTTGATCTGCACGTCCTTGCCGTAGCCGTTGAGGTTGTTGCCCATGGCGCGCGCCTTGGCGGCGTCCTTCTCTGCCTGGGTCAACTCCTTGCGTTCCTGGAACTCCTGAGGCTGCCGGCGCTGGGGTTGCGCCAGGACAGCACCGCCCCACACGAGGGTGAGGACGAGAACGAGCCGGGGGAGGGAGGGGGAGGGCATGGGCCTTGAGCCTAACAGAGCCTCCCGGCGCGGGTGAACAGGGGTTGCTTCGCCCGGCGCGGGGCGTTACGCGCGCGGCATGCTCCGCCTTCCCTTCCTCCTCGTGGCGAACCTCCTCCTGGGGCTGCGGCTGCTCCTGGGCCTGCCCTTTCGTCTGATGGCGGCGCGCAAAAGACCTGGCTGGGTCCGCTTCCGGCTCGCGGGCGAGCTCCCGTACCGCCCACGCCCCGCGCAACGTTTCCGTCTTGGCGGCGCCGCGCCGGAGCCCGCCACCGTGACGTCACTGGAAGCGTTGGCGCGCGCACTCAAGGTGCTGGCGGCGGATCCGAAGCTGGAGGGCATCCTCCTGGAGCTGGAGGGCCTGTCCATTCCGGACGCGAAGCGTGAAGCCCTGCGCGCCCTGCTGTCGGACTTCCAGGCCGCCGGCAAGCGGGTGGTGGCCTGGGCGGTGATGGTGGACACGGACGGCTACCCCGTGATGGGCACGGCGGACGAGGTGCTGCTCGCCCCCATGGGCCGCGTGGAGCTGGTGGGCTTCGCGGCGGAGGCCACGGTGCTGGGCGAGGCCTTTGGCCGCGTGGGCATCCACGCGCACTTCGCGCGGCGCGGCGACTACAAGACGGCGCCGGAGCTCTTCACGGACGGCAAGGTGTCCGACATCCAGCGCCAGACGCTGGAGACCTTCCTGGACGAACGCTACGCCGTCCTGGTGGACGCCATCTCCCGCGACCGGGCCAAGACTCCGGCGGAGGCGCGGGCCATCATCGACGCGGGCCCCTACAGCGCGAAGCGGGCGCTGGAGGCGGGGCTGGTGGACGGGCTGGTCCACGAGGCGGACCTGGGCGCGCACCTGGGCCTGGAGGCGAAGAAGGACGAGGAGCCGCCGGTGCCCACATATGACGCGTACCTGGCGACGCTCGCGTTCCCGCCGGTGAAGTGGCGCCGGCTGCGCCGCAAGCCCCGGCTGGCGGTGGTGGACGTGGCGGGCATCATCATCCCGGGCAGCGGCGGCGCGGGCCGGTTCGCGGCGGCGGACACGGTGGTGAAGGCGCTGCGCAAGGCGGGCAGGGACTCGCGCGCGAAGGCGGTGGTGCTGGCGGTGGCGAGCCCCGGCGGATCCGCGCTCGCGTCCGAGCAGATACTGGAAGCCGTGAAGCGCGTGGCGAAGCAGAAGCCCGTCATCGCGTACGTGGATTCCATCTGCGCGAGCGGCGGCTACATGGCGGCCATCGGCGCGAAGGAGATCTGGTCCGCGCCCCACGCCGTCGTGGGCTCCATCGGCGTGTTCGTGGGCAAGTTCGAGTACGGCGAGCTGCTGGAGAAGCTGGGCATCGTGCGCACCACGCTGGCCCGGGGGGAGAACGCCGCGTTCTTCTCCTCGTCGCGAGGCTTCACGCAACACGAGCGCGCCGCGCTGGAGCGCGAGGTGGAGGAGAGCTACCAGTCCTTCCTGGAGCTGGTGGCCCAGGCGCGCGGCCGGACGAAGGAGGAGATCCACCAGCGCGCGGAGGGACGCGTCTACTCCGGGCTGCGCGCGAAGGACGCGGGGCTGGTGGACCGCATCGGCGGCTTCGAGGAGGTCTGCCGCCACGCGCTGGAGGAGGCGCGCGTCCCGTCGGACGACTTCGAGCTGGTGCGCTACGGCGGCGCCCGCGCGAGGCTGTCCCTGCTCAAGCTGCTGATGGGCGCGGCGCACCCGGCCACGTATGCCTTCTGCCCCACGGCGTGGAGCCTCCAGCGCCGTCGGTGAGAAGTGCGGACGCCAGGTTTTCACGGAGGGTCACTGCCCCTTAGCATGCGCGGCATGGCCCGCTCCTGTCCGGTCTGCCCCAGTCAGCCCATGAACGTCGTCAAGGCCTCCGACGTGGAGGTGGACGTCTGTCCGCGCTGCCACGGCCTGTACTTCGACCGGGGAGAGCTGGAGCGCTTCCCGGACCGGCCGTCGCTCAAGCCGCTCCTGAACGCGGCGAAGCAGGCCGCGTCCCGCTGCCGCAAGGGCGGGCACCTCATCCCTCGGGCCATGGCCGTCTGCGCCACCTGCGACAGCTTGCCCGTGGGCTGTCCCGGCTGCGGCGCGCGGCTGGCGCTGGTCAACGCGCGCGTGTGCAACGTGGACCTGTGCACGCACTGCGGCGGCACCTGGCTGGACGCGGGCAAGTTCGAGGCCCTGGAGAACGCGGTCGTGACGCACCCCAAGGCGCAGCCCGTGTCCAGGGGCTGGGAGGTCGCTCCGGCCACGGATGGGGGCGCGGACCCCTGGAAGGCCCCGGGCGCCACGGCCCCGCTGCCGCCGTCGGACTCGCCCACGGGAGGCCTGGGCGTGCGCTCCCCGCTGGCCTGTGTCCAGTGCGGCATCCAGGTCTCCGTGCCCCACGCGCATGCGTTCAACGGAGACATCTACTGCGGCGAGCACCGCCCGAAGGGCGCCGTGTCGGGGGACAGCCTGCCCAAGAGCCGGGACGCGAGCACCATGCCGTCCTTCGACATGGAGGACACCTTCGACATGGCGGACATCGTCATCTGGCTGTTCCGGCTGCTGAAACGCTGAAGCCTGCGAGCACCGCCTGCTCGCCCGGAGCCCGGAGCACCGACGGGTCATTGCCCGGCCCGGGGCCGGCGTCTACCCTGCCGCGCCAGTGATGACCCGTCTTGCGCCCCTGAGCCTCCTGTTGCTGGGCACCGCCTGCGCCACGCCCTCGCGCGAACCGGCCTCCGTCGCGGAGGCGTACGCGAAGGCCCTGGAGGAGAACCGGCTGTCGGAGGCGTACCGCCTGACGACCGGCACCCCGGAGGGCGAGGGGGCCTTCCTGGACGAGTACTCCGACGAAGCCGCCCGCAGGGAGCGCGCCGCCGCCGTCCGGACCGGAGCCGGCGTCCTGGAGGCCCGGGCCCCGTCCGTCACGCTGGCCCGCCAGGGCGAGGACTGGCGCGTGGTGGAGTCCCGCCCCGCGGACGTGCCCCGGGCGGCGCTGAAGAAGTTCCTGGACGAGGTGGAGTCCAAGGACTGGAAGGGCGCGTGGGGCCTGCTCGCCTCGCCGCTGAGGGCCCGCTACACGCCGGAGCGCCTGAAGGAGGACTTCGAGCGTGAGCCCCTGGCGAAGGAGCGCCTGCGCCGCGCCCGGCTGGCCCTCAACACCCATGTGCGCGTGGCGGCGGGCGAGGCCCTGTTCCCCCTGGGCGGCGAGCGCGCGGTGCGCCTGGTGCTGGAAGACGGCGAGTACCGGGTGGCGGCCATCGAATGACGGCCAGAAGCCGGGCACGCTCCGGGGCCGGTGGAAGGCCGGGCGGGCTCCGGAGATGTGCGTTAAACGACGTTGACAGCCCCCGGAGTGCTGGCAATCTCCGCCCCCCTTCGAGCGTGCAAACGCCCGTTTTCAAAAGGTTTCAGGTGTCCCGATGAGCGTGTCCCAGGCCGATGTGATGACGGCCATGTCGAAGGTGATCGATCCCGAGCTGCACGTCGACCTGGTGAAGGCCGGGATGGTGAAGGACGTGCGCGTCACCGGTGACACGGTGAAGCTGAAGATCGAACTGACCACGCCCGCGTGTCCCATGAAGGGGAAGATCCAGGCGGACGCGGAGGCCGCGCTCAAGGCCGTCCCAGGCCTGAAGTCCTTCGACATCGAGTGGGGCGCCCAGGTGCGCGGCGTCGCGGGCGGCTCCGGCGGCGCGCTGCTGCCGGGCGTGAAGAACATCCTGCTCGTGGGCGCCGGCAAGGGCGGCGTGGGCAAGAGCACGGTGGCGGTGAACCTGGCCACGTCGCTCGCGCAGCACGGCGCCAAGGTGGGCCTGCTGGACGCGGACTTCTACGGCCCCTCCGTGCCGCTGATGACGGGCACCGCGGACAAGCGCCCGGTCAGCCCCAACGGCAAGACGCTGGATCCGCTGGTCGCCCACGGCCTGAAGATCATGTCCATCGGCTTCCTGGTGGAGGCGGATCAGGCGCTCATCTGGCGCGGCCCCATGCTCCACGGCGCCCTCATGCAGCTGGTGCGCGACGTGAACTGGGGTGAGCTGGACTACCTCATCCTGGACCTGCCCCCGGGCACCGGCGACGTGGCGCTGACGCTGTCGCAGTCCGTGCGGGCCGCGGGCGCGGTGCTGGTGACGACGCCGCAGGACGTGGCGCTGGCGGACGTGGTGCGCGCCAAGCAGATGTTCGACAAGGTGCACATCCCGGTGCTGGGCATCGTGGAGAACATGAGCCAGTTCATCTGCCCGCACTGCAACAAGAGCACGCCCATCTTCAACCACGGCGGCGGCCACAAGGCGGCGGAGATGTTCGGCATCCCATTCCTGGGGGAGATCCCGCTCGACCTCAAGGTGCGCGAGGCGGGAGACTCCGGCGTGCCGGTGGTGGTGGGGCACAAGGACAGCCCGGAGGCCAAGGCCTTCCAGGACGTCGCCCGTGCCGTGGCGGGGCGCGTGTCCGCGCAGTCCATGAAGAGCGTGCCCCTGCCGGTGATGCAGGCCCGGTAGGACTCAACGGAAAAGAGGAGACCGCATGGCCCCGGCCGGCAACGACGACCTTCCGCCTGATCCGCTGTTCGACGACGACGACGGGCAGCAGTCCGGCCGCGAGAACCGCTCGGGCGGTTTCGTGCCGGACTTCGTGCGGCGCATGGCGGTGGCCGGCATGGGCGCGGTCTTCATGGGCGAGGAGGGCCTGCGGGCCCTCGCCGGCCAGCTGAAGCTGCCCAAGGAGGCGCTGGGCTTCCTCCTGTCCCAGGCGGAGAAGACCAAGGACGACATCAGCCGCGTCGTCACGGAGGAACTGCGCCGCTTCATGCAGTCGGAGAAGCTGCGTGACGAATTCCTCAAGCTGCTCTCCGGCATGACGGTGGAGGTCAAGGCGCAGATCCGCCTGGTGCCGTCGGAGAAGGCGGAAGAGGCGCCCGCGCCGGAGCACCCGCCCAAGGCCCACAAGAAGGCCGCGGAAGGGCCCACCGCGCGCGTGGTCATCACGGACGTGAACGCGCGCCGGCCCGCGTCCAAGCGCTCGAAGCGGGAGTAGGGACGTGGCGGACGAAGCACCGCGCCGGACCTGGCGCACGCACCCGCTGATCAAGCGCCTGGTGCTCATCGGCATCGTGGCGGTGGGCCTGTGGCTGTGGAAGGCCACGGACGTCCCGGAGCGCCAGCTCATCTACCGGCTGGAGGGCGACGACTGGGGCGACGTGCGCGCCATGGACCTCCAGGTCCTGGATGAGCAGGAGCACATCGTGAAGCGCGAGGAGCGCTTCTTCGCGGACGGCCCGCCCATGGAGGTGTCCTTCAAGCTGGACCTGCCCGAGGGCACCTTCCGCACGCTCCTGTTCCTCCAGGTGGAGGGGCGTGAAAAACGCGACGTCATCCGCGGCCGGCTGATGGTGGGTGAGGCCCTGGCCATCGTCGTCCCGTTGAGACTGCCCGCCCCGAGTCGTTGACCGGCGTTGACCCTCCTGGGGCCGTGCGTTATGGCCGCCGGCACAGGAGAGTGACGCCATGGCAACGGAACACATCGTCGTCGTCGGTGCAGGGCAGATGGGCGCGGGCATCGCGCAGGTGGCGCTCCAGGCGGGCCTGCGCGTGTCGCTGGTGGACGTCAACAAGGACGGACTCGCCAAGGGCGCGGACCGCATCAAGGCCGGCCTGAAGAAGCTGGTGGAGAAGGGCAAGCTGGACGCGGCGAAGCAGCAGGCCGCGGAAGCCAACCTGGCCACCTTCACCAGCGCCCGTGAAGCCAAGGACGTGGACGTCGCCATCGAGGCCGTCACGGAGAACGAGGACCTCAAGCGCCGCATCTTCCTGGAGCTGGACGAAGTGGTCCGCCCGGGCGGCATCCTCGCCACCAACACGTCGTCCATCCCCATCACCCGCATCGCCGCGGCCACGAAGCGCCCCGAGTCCGTCATCGGGATGCACTTCATGAACCCGGTGCCGGTGATGCAGCTGGTGGAGCTGATCCGCGGCGCGGCGACCAGCGACGAGACCTACAACACCATCCGCTCCATGGCCGAGCGCATGGGCAAGACGACGGTGGTCTCCAAGGACTACCCGGGCTTCATCGTCAACCGCATCCTCATCCCCATGCTGAACGAGGCCTGCTTCGCGCTGATGGAGGGCCTGGGCACCGCGGAGGACATCGACACCGCGATGAAGCTGGGCACCAACCAGCCCATGGGCCCGCTGCAGCTGGCGGACTTCATCGGCCTGGACACGGTGCTCTACATCGCCGAGGTGCTGCACAAGGGCCTGGGTGACTCCAAGTACCGCCCGTGCCCGCTGCTGCGTCAGTACGTGGACGCCGGCTGGTACGGCAAGAAGTCCGGCCGCGGCTTCTACAAGTACTAGTCCCTTACGGAGACACCACGCACATGGACTACCAGAACATCAAGTTCGAGAAGGACGGCGCGCTCGCCCTCCTCACGGTGGATCGCCCCAAGGCGCTCAACGCGCTCAACAGCGCCACGTTCCACGAGATGGAGCACGCGCTCAACTCGCTGAAGGAGGACACGCGCGCCCTCATCGTCACGGGCGGCGGGGACAAGGCCTTCGTCGCGGGCGCGGACATCGCGGAGATGTCCACCATCAGCGCCGCGCAGGCGCGTGAGTTCTCCGCCCTGGGGCACCGCGTCTTCGAGCACCTGGAGAACCTGCCCATCCCCACCATCGCGGCCGTGAACGGCTTCGCGCTGGGCGGCGGCCTGGAGCTGGCCCTGGGGTGCGACCTCATCTACGCGTCGGAGAAGGCCAAGCTGGGCGTGCCGGAAGTCACCCTGGGGGTCATCCCGGGCTTCGGCGGCACGCAGCGCCTGACGCGCCTGCTGGGCCGCGCCCGCGCCAAGGAGCTGCTCTTCACCGCGGACCGCCTGGACGCCGCCAAGGCCAAGGAGATTGGCCTGGTGCTGGACGTGGTGCCCGCGGACAAGCTGATGGAGCACGTCAAGGCGGTGGCCGCCAAGATTCTGAAGAACGGCCCGCTCGCGGTGGCCCAGGCCAAGCGCGTGGTGGAGTACGGCGCGGACCAGGACCTGCGCGCCGCCAACGAGCTGGAGCGCCAGGGCTTCGCCGTCCTCTTCGGTTCGGAGGATCAGCGCGAGGGCATGGCCGCGTTCCTGGCCAAGCGTCCGGCCAACTTCCAGGGCAAGTGACGTGAAGCACGCGGTCGCGGCCGGGAGCCTGCTGTGCTTCCTGGCCGCGCCGCCGGCCCGGGCCGAGGAGCGTGAGCCCCACGCCCCGGCCCTGGTGTCCTGGAAGCGCACGCTGTGTCTCTACACGCTGTGCTTCCTGGAGCCCGCCATCCCGGACCTCCGCCGCGAGTGGGGAGACGGGGCCCACTGGGTGCTGTCCTGGCCCATCCACCCGTGGGCCACGCCGCCCCTGGATGTACCGGGTCCCACTCTCATCCTGTCGCCCTTCGTGGAGCCCCAGCTGCGGCTGCGGCCGTCCACGTTCCGCCTGCTCGCCGGGGGGCGGGTGTACGCCTTCCCGGACGCGTACCGCTTCGGGGTGCTGGCC
>NZ_RAWL01000760.1:0-1799 GCF_003668885.1 Corallococcus sp. AB049A
GCCTGTCGTCCCTCCTCCGGGTGCACCGCCAAGGCAGGGGCCTCCGTCTGGGACCGTGCCGCCGGTGGCGGTGGGTGCGCCTCCTCCCGGAGCTCCGCCGCAGCGTCCTGCCACCGTGGGGCCCGTCGCAGTGCCTCCGCCGGCCGCGATGGCTCAGGCTCCCGTGAGTGCACCGTCGACGGTGCCTCAAGGAGCCGGTGCCCCCATGGGCCTTGCGCCAGACTCAGCGCAGGCGGCCCCGGCTTCGTCCGGTAATGCTCCGCCGCCGGTGGCTCGCCGTCCGTCCGGTGTGACTCCCGCCATTGCGGCACCCACCGCGAAGGCGCCGGCGGCCAGCGGCCCGGTGTCGGATCTCGGAGGCGAGTGGGCGGACGCATTCACGGATGCCCCTTCCGCGAAGCCGTCGGCTCCAGTCGTCGCGGCCGCACCGTCGCAGTCGTCGTCCTTGTCCGAGCTGGTGCTGGATGCCGAGCTTCTCGACGACGCCGACGTCAGCCCGAGCCCCGCGTCGCCCGTCGCAGCCGCAGCCGGGAAGGCACCCGAGCTCACTGCAGTCCTGACCGGGGATGATCTCTCCGACGACATCCTCGAAGACGCGGGCTCCGTCGCCGCGCAGCCGGCCGCCGCCGACGCCACGGATGTCCTCGATGTCGAAGACGTGATGTCCGCCGAGCCGCACGAGGCCAAGGCCACCGACGCCACGGATGTGCTCGACGTCGAAGACGTGATGTCCGCCGAGCCGCACGAAGCCCAAGCCGCAGATGTCCTCGATGTCGAAGACGTGATGTCCGCCGAGCCGCAGGAGGCCAAGGTCGCGGACGTGCTGTCCTTGGAGCCGCAGGTGGCCAAGGCCACCGACGTCACGGACGTGGTGTTCGCCGCGCCGCAAGAGGCACAGGTCACTGACGACAGAGCTGCCGACAATGCCGTGGCCGTGATGTCCGCCAGTCCGGAACAGGCTCCGTCCACTCAGGCCAGGGACGCCCACGCGGATGCGGCCGTGGTATCCGCCGCGCCTCGAGAAGCCCCGGCCGCGGACGTCACGGACATCCTTGATGTCCAGCCGGACAGCCTCGAAGCCGTGGCCGTGATGGCGGCCGAGCCACAAGCAGCCAAGGCCACCGACGCCACGGACATCCTCGATGTCGAGGACGCAGTGCCCGCCGAGCCGCAAAATGCACAGGCCTCCGAAGCCAAGGAGGCTCACCCGTCTGCGCCCGCGGATCCGCAGGTGGCCAAGACCCTCGACGCCACGGACTCGATGCCGGCGGCTTCGTCGGAAGCCCATTCCATCCCGGAGGCGGAACCTGTCTGGGACGCCGTACCCGGTGCCCCCTCGACGGAGGTGACGGGCGCGTCCGGACAGGAGCCCATCCCCGCCACTGTCGCCGCGAAGAACGACGCGCCGGTGGAGACGCTGGAGTTCGAGCCCCTTCCGGAAGCGCCCCTCGCGGGCGAAGCCGCGAAGCCGGACGCGTCTGTCATTGCCGCGCAGGACGCCGAAGCCGACGGACTCGAATTCAGCCTGGCGGGAGACTCGCAGAAGCCCTCCGTCTCCCCAGAGGCCGAGTCCTGGCAGGTCGCCGCCGCGCCGAAGTCCGACGCCGTGCTCCCGGCCCCCCCGGAGTCCGACGTCGCCCTCGTCGCCAATCCCGACGTGCCTCCCAGGGCCAGCCCGGAGGCCTCACCCGAAGCCGGCGCCGAGCCCGTGCCGCTCCCGAAGCCGCGCCTCGTGGTCCCGCCCCCGGCCCCGGCCCGCGACCGGTCGCCCATCACGCTCGACCTGTCCACCTCCTCCG
>NZ_RAWL01000761.1:0-1793 GCF_003668885.1 Corallococcus sp. AB049A
GTATAAGAGACAGCCCTCCGCCGGGGCGCCCACCCCGTAGCGCACGGCTCTCACGACCTCAGGCCCCACGGAGACTCCACTGCCCACCCTCATGATTGTGATTGTCAGCGCGGTGGCCGTGCTGGTGGCGATGATTGCCCACGCCGCGGGCCACCTCACCGCGAACCGGCTGGGCCGGCTGGTGCTGCTGGGAGGCCTGGCCATCCTGCCGCTGGTCGTCAGCGGCGCCGGGGTCGCGGTGGGCGTGCGCGAGTCCAGCCAGACGCAGTTCTGCATGGGCTGCCATGAGATGGAGCGCTACGGGCAGAGCCTGTTCGTGGACAACCCCAACGCCCTGGCCGCGGTCCACTACCAGAAGCGGCTCATCGACCGCGACTCCACCTGCTTCTCCTGCCACACGGACTACGCGCTCTTCGGGGACGCGAAGGCCAAGCTCAACGGCCTGCGGCACGTCTGGGTCCACTACTTCGGGACCATCCCCCCGGAGCCCCGGCTCTATCAGCCGTATCCCAATTACAATTGCCTCCACTGCCACAACGACGCGCGCGGCTACCTGGAGGCCGGGCCGCACCGGGAGCTCCAGGCGGAGCTGCAGAGCGGGGCCCGTTCGTGCCTGAGCTGCCATGACCTGGCGCACGACCTGGAGGGCGTGAAGGCCCAGAACTTCTGGCTTCCGGAGCGAGCGCGTCCATGACTCATGACAAACGCATCCGGGTGGCGGCGCTCTTCGTGCTGGCGGGGTTGCTGGTCCAGCTGTTCGCCTCCCTCTATTGGACGCCCCTGACCTTCGTCATCTCCACCGCCGTGGGCGTTCCTTTGGTCCTGCTGGGGGTCCTGCTCTACGGCGTCACGGTCTGGAAGATATTGAAGGAGCAGAAGGCCCTATGAGGCGCTCCGCTCGCGGGGGACGGTGGCCGGTGGGGCTCGTCGCCCTCCTCCTGTTCACGACGCCCATCTTCGCCGTGAACTCGCCGCAGGACGTGCGGGTGCCTCCGCTCAAGGAGCGCGCCGCGCCTGCTCCGGCGGTGTTCTCCCATTGGGGGCATGGCTCCATGTATTGCTACAGCTGCCACCCCGGCACGTTCCCGCAGGCCCGGCTGGGCTTCACGCATCAGGACATGCGGGAGGGCCGCTACTGCGGGCGCTGCCATGATGGACAGGCCGCCAAGGCCTGGAGCTCCATGAAATGCGAGGCGTGCCATGCGCGTCGCTGACCCGGGCACCTGGGCGCTGTTCGCCTGCGCGCTGATGCTGTCCGTTCCAGGCCCCGCGCGGGCGCAGTCCCAGGAGGAGAAGCGGCGGCAGCTCCAGGAGCGGCTGGGCATCAAGCCGCCCCCCGTGCAGGCGGCGCCGGACGCGGGCGTCCCCGCCCCGGCAGCGCCGTCCCCCGCGGAAGCCGTCAGGAGTCCCGGCGCGCCGCCGGCCCGGACGCCCGCCAGCGCGAACCGGCCTCGAGTGCCGGGCTTCGAGGAGGACGTGCGGCCCATCCTGGAGAAGGCGTGCAAGTCCTGCCACGGCCCGGAGGGAATGGCGTCCCGGTCCCGCTGGGTGCTCCGGGGCGAGCCCGCGGACTACGAGGCCACCCTGCGCTTCGTGCAGACCGCCACCGCCGCGCAGAGCCCGCTGCTCAAGAAGGGCACCGGCACCACGCTCCACGGTGGCAAGAAGGCCTTCGCGGTGGAGTCGGCGGAGTACGCGACGGTCCTGCGGTGGATTGAAGGAGGCGCCCCGCCCGGCAAGGCACGCGGCGGCCCGCCCGCGTTGACCACGGTCAGCCCAGGCACGCCCCTGTC
>NZ_RAWL01000762.1:0-1792 GCF_003668885.1 Corallococcus sp. AB049A
TCGTGCGCTGGCGCGCCGACGGCCAGCTGGACTACCTCCAGCGGCTCGACTTCCAGGTGAAGGTGCGCGGCTTCCGCATCGAGCTGGGCGAAATCGAAGCCTCGCTCCTCGCGCATGCCTCCGTGCACGAGGCCGTCGTCCTCGCCCGTGAAGATGTCCCCGGCGGCAAGCGGCTCGTCGCGTACCTCGTGCCCACTCAGGGCCAGGAGCTGGACACCACCGCCGTGCGCGCCTTCCTCAAGGAGCGGCTGCCCGAGTACATGGTGCCCTCCGCGTTCCTCGTGCTGGAGGCCATGCCGCTCAGCCCCAACGGCAAGGTGGACCGCAAGGCACTGCCCGTCCCCGACGCTTCGCCTCTCGCGGACTTCGTCGCGCCTCGTGACGCCACGGAAGAGAAGCTCGCCGACGCCTTCGCCCAGGTCCTACGCCGCGAGCGCGTGGGCATCCACGACGACTTCTTCTCCCTCGGTGGCCACTCGCTGCTGGCCACCCAGCTCGTCTCTCGCATCCGCGCGGCGTTCAACGCGGAGCTGCCCCTGCGCGCCCTCTTCGAGGCGCCCACCGTCGCCGCTCTCGCCGTGCGCCTGCGCACCGCCACGGCAAGCGCCCGGCTCCCGCCGCTTCCGCTCGCCACCCACGAAGGCCCGCCGCCCCTGTCCTTCGCCCAGCAGCGGCTGTGGCTGTTGGATCAGCTCCAGCCCGGCAGCGCCGCGTACAACATCCCCGCCGCCCTTCGCCTGAAGGGCCACGTGGACGTCGAGTCCCTGCGCCGCGCCTTCGAAACCCTGGTCGCGCGGCATGAGACGCTGCGCACCACCTTCTTCCAGCATCAGGGTGAACCCGCGCAGCGCATCCACTCGCCCGCGACGTGGGTCCTGCCGCTGCTCGACGTGTCCTCACTGCCCGAGGCCCAGCGGGACGAAGAGGGCCGCCGCCTCGCGAACCTGGAGGCCCGTCGGCCCTTCGACCTGGAAGCGGGTCCGCTCCTTCGCACGTCCCTGGTGCGCCTGAACGAGGCGGAGCACCTGCTGCTGGTGACGATGCATCACATCGTCTCCGACGGCTGGTCCATGAGCGTCCTCGTCCGGGAGTTGACCGCGCTGTACGCGGCGTTCCACGCGGATCAGTTGCCCGCCCTCGCGCCGCTGCCCGTGCAGTACGCGGACTTCTCTGTCTGGCAGCGGGCCTGGCTCCAGGGCGAAACGCTGGAGGCGCAGCTCGGATACTGGAAGGAGAAGCTCTCGGGAGCTCCGGCCGCGCTGGACCTGCCCACGGATCGCCCGCGTCCGCCCGTGCAGTCGCACCGGGGCGCCACGGTGGACATGCGCGTTCCCGCTCGCCTCTCGGAGGCCCTCAAGGCCCTGGCTCAGCGTGAAGGCGCCACGCCGTTCATGCTGCTGCTCGCGGCCTGGCAGGTGCTCCTGTCGCGATACTCCACGCAGGACGACATCAGCGTGGGCACGCCTATCGCGGGTCGCACCCAGGCGGAGACCGAAGGCCTCATCGGCTTCTTCGTCAACACGCTCGTCCTGCGGGCGCACGTCCAGCAGCAGGCAACCTTCCGGGAGTTCCTGGCCCAGGTGCGCGGCACGACGCTCGCGGCCTACGAGCACCAGCACGTGCCGTTCGAGAAGCTGGTGGAGACCCTCCAGCCCGTGCGCGACTTGAGCCGCAGCGCGCTCTTCCAGGCGATGTTCTCCCTGCAGAACACGCCCATGGAGGCGCTGCGCGTGCAGGGGCTGTCCTTCGAGCAGCTTCCGCTCGAAGCGAACTCGGCGAAGTTCGACCTGAC
>NZ_RAWL01000763.1:0-1781 GCF_003668885.1 Corallococcus sp. AB049A
ATGAAGAACTGCGTGCCCGCCACCCGGTCCAGCAACAGCAGCACCGTGGCCGCCGCCAGCACCGGCACGAACAGCACGTTGAGCACCGCGCCGTAGAACAGCCCCCACACCACCAGCGGCATCCGTCCCCACGTCATCCCCGGCGCGCGGCAGCGCACCACCGTGACGACGAAGTTGAGCCCGTACAGGAACGCGGACACGCCCACGCACAGCACCGCCACCGTCACCAGCGTCTGCCCCAGCCCCGGGGTGAAGGCGGGCGTCGCCAGCGGCGGATACGACGTCCACCCCGCGCTCGCCGGCCCCAGCCGCACCACGAACGACACCAGCATCAGCGCGCCGCCCAGCGCATAGGCCCAGAAGCCGAACGGCGACAGCCGGGGGAACGCCATCTGCCTGGAGCCAATCGCCAGCGGCAGCACGAAGTGCCCCAGCGCCCCGAAGAGCAGCGGCGTCACCGCGAAGAAGATCATCAACAGGCCGTGCATCGTGAACACGGCCGTGTACGTGGGCGGGGTCAGCGCGCCCTTCGACTCGGGCAGCACCCACCCGAGCCCCGGCACCGGCTGCCCCGGCCACGCCCACTGGAAGCGGATGAGCATGGCCAGCAGGCCACCAATCAACAGGAACAGGAACCCGCCCCACAGGTACTGCCGCGCCACGCGCTGCGGGTCCGTCGTCCAGAGCGACTTCACGAACGCCCCCGCCTTCATGGCGTCCTCCACACCCAGCCCCAGTGGGCCGCCGTGTCATCCGGGTCGTAGGCCTGCGCCGCCTTGAGGCTCGCCTCGCGCAGCCAGGCCGCGTAGGCCTCCGGCGACAGCGCCGTCAGCATGCCGCGCATCCGGTAGTGGCTGGTGCCGCAGTGCTGGTAGCAGGCCACCTCCCACGCGCCCTCGCGAGCGGCCTGGAACCAGGTCTGGTTCACGCGGCCCGGGATGGCGTCCAGCTTGACTCGAAAGGCCGGCAGGCTGAACCCGTGCACCACGTCCGTGGAGACCAGCTGCACCCAGACGGGCACGTCCGCCGGCACGCGCAGGTCGTTCCACGTCACCACGTCGTCCTTCGTGCCAAACGCCCCGTCCGCGCCCGCGTACCGCGCCTCCCATGACCACTGGTGCGCGTTGATCTGGATCCGCACCGTGCGCGGATCCTCCGTGGGGACGCGGAAGTTCCACAGCACGTCGTTCAAATATCCCTGCGAGCCCAGGAACAGCGTCCCGTCCACCACGCCGAACACGCCCACGGCCAGCCCCAGCACCCACGCCCTGGAGCGCCGCGTGCCCCCATCCGGCGCCACCTTCCGGGCCCCCCGGAAGCGCACCACCGCCAGCAGCAACCACCCGAGCATCACCGCCGCCAGCGCCACGTCGAAGACATGGTTCGTGGCCAGCAGCGCGTCGATGCGGCCGCCCGTCGCGCTCGCGTTCTCCGGAGGCGCCAGGCTCCAGGCGCCGCGCGCGGGAGGCACCGCCAGGGGCGCCTGCGCATCCGGGGGAGCGGCGTCGCTCGAGAACGGCGGGGACACCGCGGGGGACTCCTCCATCACGGATGCTCCTGTTCCACGGGGGCCGAAGCCCGCTCGGCTCCTGGCGCCTCTTGTCCCGCCCGCCGGGCCGCCCAGAGCCCCACGCCCACCAGCGCGAAGGGCACCAGCATCAGCGCCAGCAAGAGCTCGCCCGCTCCTCCCGGAGACTCCGGAGCCCGGGCCGTGCACGAGGGACACGCCGCCGCCACCGCCGGCCCCAGTCCTCCGAGCAGCCCCGCCAGCGCCCGGAGGC
>NZ_RAWL01000764.1:0-1780 GCF_003668885.1 Corallococcus sp. AB049A
CCCCTGCGGCTGACGCACCGTGGATGAAACGCGGCCGGGCAGGTCCGAAAGGGCGAGCCCAAAGTCGGAGACCTGCACGTCGCCGTTCCAATCGACGAAGATGTGCTCAACGTCGAGCGCCCGGTGGTCGATGTTGAGGGAGCGCCCCTGTTCGTCCTTCGCCTCATGGGCATGCTCCAGGGCCTCGGCGACGCGTGCCCCGACGTGGAGGGTGAAGAGGGGAGAGAACCGGCGACCGCACTCCCCCGAGAGCGTCAACAGGGTGTTGATGCTGTGTCCCGACGGATGCTCGGTGATGACGTACCAGCACCCCTCCGCCTTGTGCAGCCCATGGACACGGAGGATGCCCGGATGGTCGAGGTACGTCGCGAGGCGCACCTGCTCTTCCAGCTTCGCCCGCGCCCTCTTTAGGCGAGGCAGCTCCATCAACTTCGGAACGCCCACCGCTTTGAGCAGCACCTTGCCCCGGATGTTGCCCTCGGAGGTGCGGCGCCGGGCCAGCAGGAGACTCAAACCGTGGTGGACCTCTCCCAGGTCTTCGCGGAACTCGTACTGGAAGCCGTCCCTCGTGAAGAGAATGGCTCCGCGTGGAAGCCTGAACTCACTTTCCGACATGCTCTTTCCTCCTCTTCGCGCAGGCATCGAAGGCCGACGCGTCGTGGGCGACGTTACCTGTGGGATGGGCCGTCGTGGAACGACCCTGGGAGGTCATGTCGCGTTTGAGGAGGAGGGGGCGAAATCAAGCACCTACCCACCACGTCGTCCCGGGACTGCTCAGGGCCAGCGGTGCACCACTGTCCCGGAGCCCCGATTGACCCCCTTCACCCTGCCGTCCTTGAACGCCACGGCTTCGTTCTCGACCACGAAGCAAATGGGTTGCTCCTCCTGCCCCGGGAGTTTCACGCGGTCATACCGGACGACGAGGGCCGGCCCATCCACACGCCCCATCTTGTCGGAGAGGTAGTAGGCCTTGCCGTAGAAGCGCGTCCCACGAGGGGCGACCGCGGCCTGCCGGTCGTCGTTGACGCCTTTGGGGACCACCCCCACCACCTCCGCGCCAGCGGTGAACCACACTTCATCCCAACCTGATTGGCGGTCGTCGAGTTGAAGAATGAATGTGTCTCCGTCCCTCCAGTGAAGCTGCTCCCGCATGGCCTCATCCGCCCCAGCCGGGCAGGTAAAGGACTCGGGCCGGATCTGGGCACCCGGACAGCCCACCGCCAGCGCCGCGACAAGCGACAGCGACGCGCACTCGACGGCGGCAACGGACTTCTTCGGCATTCGAGGCGCACGTCCTGGGGGCGAGGCTTCGGGTGCTGGGTTCTTCAAGGCGGATCCTTCCTTCGGGGCAGCGGCGATGACTGGCCCCGGGACTGTCACGGACGAAGGGCCAACAGGTGTCATAGCAGGAGGGGGTGTTTGGGGCGGCGCGGATTGGGTGGTGGCAGGAGGAGGGCGTGGGGCTGTGGCGTCGTGCGACCCGGCAGGCCCGCCGGGGGCGCTCCCTGACGAGCGCCAGAGGGCCGCAGCCATGACAAGCGCGACGATACAAACGACGCCTGCGAGCCACCCTCCCGCGCGAAGCGGTCGCTTCATCATGGCCACATGCCGCTTGAGGGATTGCGGCGTGGGGGGCATCGCCAGTGCCCCAGGTGTTGGCCCTCCGTGACGCCGTTCAGCGGGTGGATGGGCCGGCACGTCATACTCAGCGGAGCGCTCGGCACGGAGATCCGCCAGCTCGCGGCGCAGCGCCTCGGTATCGACCGGACGCCCCTTGGGG
>NZ_RAWL01000765.1:0-1776 GCF_003668885.1 Corallococcus sp. AB049A
CGCACGGGCCCCCGGGCGTCCAGGCCCCAGCCTCCTCCCTCCACCGTCAGGCCTTCCAGGGAGGTGTCCCCGGAGGCGTCCACCACGGTGGCCCCGGGGTCCGTGGCCGCCAGGATCGTGGCGGGGCCCTTCCCCACGAGCCGCGTGCCGTCCGGGAGCCGGAGGGGCCCCTCGTAGCGGCCGGTGGCCAGGTGCACCTGCTTCGGGCCGGGGCGGGCCAGGGCCTCCGTCAGCGATCGCAGGGGCCGCTCCCGGGTGCCTTCACCACCAGGGGCCGCCGCTGCGTCCACCCAGAGCTCCGCCGCCGCCTGGGGACGCGGCGCGGGCCGTGAGCAGGCGAACAGTAAGGCGAGGAGCCATGGCAGCAGTCGGGTGGGCACGCGGGCAGGCATCCTAGCCCCTTGATGGCACCCTGCTGGAGCTGGATCAGGAGCGACTGCTAAGTGATCGATTTCCCAATGCCTTTCATCCGGAAGCGATCAACACGCGATCACTCCCCCTGATGGGAAAAGGAGGAGTGTGAGGCTGTATCAAAAGATGCGATCCTCCACTCTCTCTACAGGGTGTATTTTCAGAGGCGAGTTTTCATCCAGAGGCCGATTTTCCGGCCTCGGAGCAGGTGGCGCATTGACAGTCGAAACCTCGATTTGTTACCTCCGCCATCCGCTCGTTCAACGCCAGACAACGCACAGAGGGAGGGGTGTCATGACCAAGGCAGAGCTCGTGGAGGTGGTGGCTGCGCAGTCGAGGCTCACGAAGAAGCAGGCCGCCCAGATCCTCGACAGCGTCTTCACCAACATCGGCAAGGCGGTGAAGAAGGACACGCGCTTCAGCTACCCCGGGTTCGGCACGTGGTCGCTGCGCTCGCGCAAGGCGCGCAAGATCCGCAACCCGCAGACCAACGAGATGATGAAGCTCAAGGCGTCGAAGACGGTCGGCTTCCGCCCCGCCAAGGAGCTGAAGAACTCGCTGTAGTCGCTTCCTGCGACGTGTCCGGGTCCGCTTCGGGGGCGACGAGCGCCTCCAGCGGATCCAACGCGCTGCCGTCGTGCCAGAGCTCGAAGTGGACGTGGACGCCGGTCGCGAGACCCGTGTCCCCCGCGAGCCCCACGACGTCGCCCCTGCCCAGCACCTCGCCCGTCGTGACCAGGACCTCGGACAGGTGGCTGTAGCGCGTCACCCACTGGCCCGCGTGCTGGACCTCCACCATCTTGCCGTGGTCCCCGTTCCAGCCGGCGCGCAGGACGACGCCCTTGTCCGCGACGCCCACGGGCTGTCCGCGGCGGGCCGCCAGGTCCACGCCCGAGTGGCGGCGCAGCCGACCGGTGATGGGGTGCCAGCGCTCGCCATAGAGGCTGGTGATGGTGACCGGCTCCACGGGCCAGGCGAGGCGCGGCGGGCCGAAGGTCTCCTCCGCTGGCGTCTGCGCCCAGCGGCGCAGCGTGGACGCGCGCACGATGAGGCGGCCCACGCGCACCACCACGGCCTCCGCGAGCGCGCCCGGCATGTCGCCGTAGAGGCGCGCGTCCTGCTCCAGCTCCGCCTCCATCACGCCCCGGGCGCGCGTCAGGTCGCGGGAGTCGGTCTGCTCCACCGGCAGGTCCAGGAAGGCGTCCAGGGCCGCGTTCACCGCCTCCCAGTTGCGCACCTGCTCCACGGGCATGGCGCTGCCGCGCGGGGCCTTGGCGCGGAGGGCCTGGGCCTTCTCGGCGAACAGGGCGAGGCGCGCTTCCAGCTCCGGGGAGCGCACGGGCGCCAGGGGGCCCCGGGCGTGCC
>NZ_RAWL01000766.1:0-1773 GCF_003668885.1 Corallococcus sp. AB049A
CGCCTGCTGGGGGGACGCGGCCACCAGCGGGGGCGGCTGCGCCTTGAGGCGGGCGTAGTCGAAGCAGGCCACCGCGATGGAGGCCACCGGCACCGCGAACAGCGCGCCCCAGAGGCCAAAGAGCTTCTCGCCCGCGATGAGGGAGAAGGCCACCACCACGGGGTGGATGCGCGCGGCCTCGCCCATGATTTTCGGGTTGAGGAAGTACGCCTCCAGCGCGTGGATGCCGATGATCCACAGGAGGAGCGCCAGGCCCTTCTGGAAGCCATCCGCCAGCGCGATGAGGACGATGGGCACCGAGCTGATGATGGTGCCGAAGATGGGGATGAGGCTGAAGAGCGTGGCGATGGTGGCCAGCAGGAAGGCGAACTTCACGCCGAACAGCAGCAGGCCCACCAGCGTGAGGCCGCCGTTCACCAGGCAGATGGTCACCTGGCCGCGCACCACGCCGGACAGCGACTTGTCGATGCGCGCCACCAGCGTCTTCGCGTCCGGCAGCAGCTCCGCGGGGATGAGCGTGCCGAAGTAGCGGCGGATGGCCTGCGCGTCGATGGAGAAGAACGCGGCGACCATCAGGATGAAGAACAGCATGAAGACGCCGGTCAGCACCTCCGTGACGATGCGGCGCGACACGTTGACGATGTCCGCCAGGTTCTCCTTCACGAGCAGCGTCGCGCGCGCCACCGCGTCCGTGAGCATCTGCTCCAGGTCCAGCGCCAGGCTGAAGCCGCCGGTGGCGCCCGCCGCGCCCTCCATGGCCCGGTCCGACAGGGCCACGGGGATGCCGTACGTGTTGAGCCATCCTTCCGCCCGCTGCGCGAGCGTCTGCACGTGCTCCGGCGTGAGCGCGCTGGCGAAGCTGGCCATCTCCCGGCTGATGCGCGCCACCTCGCGGTAGAGCTGCGGCACCAGCGCGACGAAGAAGAGGTACACGGCCAGGAAGAACCCCGCGTAGATGAGCAGGATGGCCACCCAGCGCGGCACGTGACGGCCGGCCACGCTCAAGCGGGTGATGCGCGCCACCAGCGGCTGGACGAGGTACGCGATGAGCGCCGCGCCCGCGAAGGGCATCACCACCGAGCGCAGGGCGAAGAGCGTCACCGCGATGGCCACCCACAGTCCCACGAGGAGGAGCAGGCGCTTGCGGCGTTCGTCGGGGGCGGTGGCGTCCACGGGCGGCAACATGCACCCGGGCTTAAGGCAGCGGCCTCCCTCTGACAAGCTCCAGGCGGAAAGCTTCTGGCGCACCCCATGCTCCTATGCGCCCCAAGGGTCCAGAACCCCTCCGGGAGGGCAGGCGGCCAGCCTCAGGCCTGGGGCAGGCGGGCCGTGGCGTTCAGCCGGGACTCCACCCGGTCCAGGCAGTCGCGCATCAGGGGGCGCTTGATGCGGCCCTGGGTGGCCTCGCCCAGGCCCAGCATCTGCTCCGTCAGCCAGCGGGTGAGGAAGAGCAGGGGGACGCGGTCGTCCGGGGACAGGCCCCGCTCCAGGTAGCGCTTGTTGCGCACGTAGTCGTCGAAGGCGTCGAACTCGCGCGCGAGGTCCCACTTCGCCAGGCGCAGGGCCTCCGTGTAGACGGCCGGGGCGGGGCGCCGGGTGGCCTCCTGGAACAGCGGGGCGAACTCGCCCAGGGTGGCCGGGTCCAGGTCCTGAACCGGTGGGGGCCAGGACTCCAGGTCCTTGGCGAGCAGCCGCGCCACCTCGTCCAGCAGGTGGTCCACGAGGGCGACGGGCTTGAGGTCGAAGAGGTGGTCCCAGCGCGAGGGCATGTGT
>NZ_RAWL01000767.1:0-1770 GCF_003668885.1 Corallococcus sp. AB049A
AAGAGACAGGCCATGGGGGGCTGGGACTCTAACCGCCGTCGCCGGGTCCGCCAGTCCGTCTCAGGGAGGGGTGGATCCAGCCAACCGGGAGGCCGCCGCGGCGCGGACCTCCGGGGACGGATCTCTTTCGCGGGCCAGCTCCAGCAGCAGCGTGCCCACGGGCTTCGGCAGCTTCGCGCTGGAGGCCTGCTGGAGCGCCTGGGTGCGCTCCTTCACGCCCTGCGACAGGCGCTCTGCGACCTGTTGATCCGCGCAGGTGCGCACGCCGGGGTGCTGCTGGCGCAGCAGCAGCTCCGCGTCCGCGAGCTTCGCCTCGGCGAGCCGGATGGCGTCCTGGGCGGTGCGCTCGAAGTCGGCCAGGTCCTCGGGGAACTCCGTCTTCTGGCCGCGCACCCGGGCGATGGCCTGGGCCGCGAAGCGCGCGTCCACCACCGCCGCGCAGAGCTGACGGGCGGACGCCAGGGGCACCCCACCCTCCGCGGACACGTTCTCCTCGCGCGCCGTGGTCTGCGCCCACACCGCGAGCTGCCGGGCCGCCACCGCCGAGGAGAACGCCTGCTGGCGCTGCTCGCGCAGCTGCACCCAGCGCCAGAGCACCAGCGGATCCGTGCCGCCGGATTCATAAACGCGCTGGTACTGGCTGGCGGCCTGCTCCACCTGGCCGCTCAGGTCCAGCAGCGCCGCCACGGTGATGTAGAGCTCCGGGCTGCTGGCGCGCTCGCGCAGGGACTCCAGGCGCGAGGCGACCTCATAGGCGGCCACCGGAGCGGGCAGCGCGGAGAGCACCGAGCGCAGCGACGACAGCGCGTTCTGACGGATCAGCGGGTTGCGAGCGGTGCGCAGCGCCTCCAGCAGCGGATCCACCGCGCGCACGGAGACGTGCTGGCCCAGCTCCTCCGCGGCCTGCCAGCGGTCCAGCGGATCCGGCGCCACGAGCGCGCGCTTCAGGTCCTCCAGGTCGCGCAGGTAGTGGCCCGCCTGCATCGCGCGGGCGGCGGGCTCGGTGCGGGCCAGGGCGCCCTGCTCCGCGCGGGCCCGGGCCAGGCGCGCGGGGAAGCCCGTCAGCTTGGGCCCCAGCGGGTGGGTCTTCACCTTCGCCTCGGCCTCGTCCACCAGCCCGGAGACGAGCAGCCCCTCCACCTCCAGCTCCAGCAGCTTGACGCGGACCTCCTCGCGGTGCGCGCCCGCGGGGAAGTCGCGCAGGTACGCGAAGAGCTTCCCGGCGTCCGTGGCCTGGGCGAAGGAGGTGTCGTCCAGCTTGCGCTCCAGCTCCTCGCGGCGCGCGCCGGCGGCCTCGCCCTGGAGCAGCCGAGACACGCGCTGCGGGTCGGTGGTCGTCTGGAGCTCGCGCTCCTGGGCCGCCTGGAGCTTCGCGCGCGCCTCGTCGCGGTGGGCGCCGTCGGGGTGCTCGGCGAGGAACTGCCGCCACCCGGCCTCCGAGTCCGCCTCCTTCGCGACGTTGAAGCGCAGGCCCTCCAGCAGCGTCTGCGCCCGCTGCCGCTGCGGCGCGTCCGGGTACGTCTCCAGGAAGCGCTTGTAGGCGATGACCGAGTGCAGCCGCTTCGCCTCGTCGAACTCCAGGCCCTCGATGCGCCCCTGGGCCGTCGTCGCCTCCGGATCCTCCGGGTGCTCGCGCAGGAACTCCTGGTAGGCCTGCACGGTGTCCAGCTCGCTGGCGCGCTCGAAGGACGTGTGCGAGCAACCGGTGGCCAGGAGCACGAAGGCGAGGGCGCGGCGGAAGGTGGGCATCCCCTCCAGCAATACCCCACC
>NZ_RAWL01000768.1:0-1767 GCF_003668885.1 Corallococcus sp. AB049A
CCCCTTGCCCGCTTCGCGCCCCTTCCACTCACCGCACGACGACGCGCACCGGCCCCCGCAGGGTGACGGTCCGCATCCGGCGGTAGGCCGGGCCTCCCATCATGGTGTTGTACCGGCCGCGCGGCCCCGTGCGGCGCAGGCCCGCGCGCGCCCGCAGCTGCCGCACGGCGGGGCTGGTCCGGGCCAGCCGGCGCACCACGCGCGGGTTGGAGATGACGCGCATCCCGATGCGGCGGATCATCCGCGGCACCGCCTGGGGGCTCGCGCCCTGCTGGCGCACCAGCCGCGTCACCTGGCGCACCACGCGCGTCACCGCCGGCAGGGCCCGGGGGCCGTAGCGCTGGCTGATGCGCGAGGCGAGCTGCGTGGTCATCTGGCCCACCGCGCGTCCCAGCGCCCGGGCCTGCTGGGGCGACTGCCGGCGGCGCGCGGGGGACAGGGTGGAGCGGACCACGTGCCGCGCGGCGAGCCCGCCCAGCACGCGGTTGAAGGCGTCCAGGTCCTCGTCGCTCGCGTAGTCACCGGCGGCGTCCGCGAAGGCGTCCATGGCGTCCGCGCGCAAGAGCCCGCCCAGGGTGCGGCCAATCTCCTGGCCCGCGATGCCGCCCAGCCGGGGCGCGGCCTGGCGGATGAGCCGCATGGCGATGGGCATGGCCCGGCGGCGGATGCGCTGGAAGGTGGGCCCGGCCACGGTGGCGATGCGCCTGGCGCCGGCCACCAGGCGGCGCAGGAACTCGTCCTCGTCCTGGGCGTCCATCGCGTCCGCGAAGGCGTCGTCCAGGGCGTTGGGGTTGTCCATCTCGAAGCCGTCACCCTCGAAGCCCTCGCCCTCCATGTTGATGGGGCTCTCCTCGAAGGAGATGGGGCTCTCCTCGAAGCCCTCACCCTCCAGGGTGGTGGGGTTGTCCTCGAAGCCCTCGCCCTCCATGGGGGTGGGGTTCTCCTCGAAGCCCTCCTCCATGCCCTCGGCCTCGAAGCCCTCACCCTCGAAGCCCTCGGCCTCGAAGCCCTCCTCCATGCCTTCGTCCTCGAAGCCCTCCTCGCCCTCTGCCAGCAGGTCGGACATCTCGTCGCCCTGGCCCGAAAACTCCTCTTCGAAAGGCTGCGGTTGCATGGGTACTCCTCCTTGTCCTGAAGACTTCGTGAGTGGATGGAACTAGGCGCGGCGGACGCTGGCGGCGCTGACCGCGGCCACGGGGATGCGGCGCAGCACCTGCCGCCGGGCGTACACGCGCCGCGCGGCCAGGCGCGGCGGGACGACGCCCATTGAAGGCACCTGGACCGCGCGCGTGAGCACCCGGCGCCCCGCGCCCTGCACCACGCCGGGCAGGGCGGTGATGGCGCCGCTCGGGCCGCGCAGGCGCAGGTTCCCCGCCGCCAGCCGGGCGATGAGGCGCATCAGCCGCAGCCGCCGGCCCGCGGTGCCCGGCACCTGACGGGCCAGCCGCATCAGCAGCTGCTCCACGCCGCGCGAGCGCGCGCGCAGCACCCCCTGCGCGGCGCCACCGAGCGACGTGCTCAAGGGCACCGCCTGCCGCGTCACCACCCGCGCCGCCAGCCCCGCGCCCAGGGGCAGGGCCACGGCGGGCGGCACCTGCCGCGCGTCCGCCATGTCCGCGAGCGCGTCCAGCGACGCGTCGTCATCCGCGCCGTCTCCGCGCAGGATGGAAGACGCGATGCGCCCGCCCACGCCTGGAATCAGGCCACCCACCGCCCCCGCGAGCGCACCGCGCAATCCCTGTCCGCGCAGCAACCCCTGCGCCTGTC
>NZ_RAWL01000769.1:0-1761 GCF_003668885.1 Corallococcus sp. AB049A
ACCTGGGCCAGCTCCTGGACCACGTCGTAGTACCCGCACTCCTGGCGCTGGGCCGCCAGCGACGGCGTCACGCCGCGCAGGATGTCCACCACCGCGAAGGGCCCCAGGGGGGACGTCTCCGGTTCACCATCCGTGAGGGCGCGGACCCGGAAGTCCTCCTCTTCGGTGAGGAGCGCGAGCGCCTCGCGGACCTGCTGTGCGGGGGCCGGAGCCTTCGCGCGTCGGCAGAAGTCCGACACCGCCACCGCCACCGGGGTGGGCACGTCATCGGGCTGCCGTCTTCTCTGCCAGGGACTGATCATGGAAAGGTTCGGAAAATTGCTCGTTTACGAGGGCGGATGCCTCTATCTTCGCGGCCAGACAGGTGTCAATGAGCCAGTCCGGCCTCAATGTAAACAGCTCACGCGCGGCGCAAGCCGAAGACACCGGAGTCCGTGGTAGTCAGCGGGGGAGCAGGCGCTTGCCCGGGCCGGCCATTGAAATTGTCTTGCGGGAGCAGGCATCCCCACCCCAACACATGGGGTGCTTCAGAGATTGCAGATGACGACCCATCACCACAGCCACTCCCACTCCCACGGCCCCTCGGACAAGGACAAGGACGAGGTCCTGGCGCGCTACATGGCCCAGCACGGGCTGAAGAGCACGCGCCAGCGCAGCCTCATCATCGACACCTTCTTCGAGGTGGGCGGACACCTGTCCGTGGAGGAGCTGTGGAACAAGGTGCGCGAGCAGGACACCAAGGTGTCCGTGGCGACCGTGTACCGGACCATGAAGCTGCTCAACGAGTGTGGCCTGGCGCACGCGCGCAACTTCGGTGACGGGCAGACGCGCTACGAGGCGGCGGCGGGGCGCGAGCACCACGACCACCTCATCTGCACCAGCTGCGGCACCATCGTCGAGTTCGAGAACGACCGCATCGAGACGCTCCAGGACGCGGTGGCGCGCAAGCACGGCTTCACGGTGACGTCGCACAAGATGGAGCTGTACGGCCTGTGCCGCGAGTGTCAGCTCCGGGGTGGCCCGCCGGGGTCCGAGGCCTGAGCCCGGTGCGACGGCGCGCGCTCCTGTGCGCGGTGGCGCTCGGCGCGCTGGCCCTCACGGGGGCCTGTGCCCATGGCGGACCGGTGGACGCCGGGCCCGCGTTCTACCGGGCGCTGTGGCTGCCGTCGGTGGGGCCCACGCGCTACGACCCGCGCCAGCTCCCGGGCAAGGTGGTGCTGGTGTCCTTCCTGTCCACCTGGTGCTTCCCGTGCCTGGCGGACCTGCCCACGCTCAAGCAGCTCCAAGAGACGTACGGGCCCCAGGGCTTCCAGGTCGTCGCGGTGGGGATGGACATCGACGAGGGCAAGGTGCTGGGCCCGTTCGCGGACCACTACGCCTTCCCGTACCCGCTGCTGCTGTCGGATGAGCGGATGCGCGCGGGGCAGAGCGCCTTTGGCCGCATCCGGGCGCTGCCCAGCACGGTGCTGCTGGACAGGCACGGCCGCGCGGTGGCCGCGTGGCAGGGCATCGAGGGCCAGGCGGACGTGGCCAAGGCCATTGAAAAGCTGCTGAAGGCGGACTGATTCCACTCGCCACCCGGGGTGCTGCCGGGGTGCTACAGGGCTGGAGCGGAATTCTTGCGGGCAGGGGGGCCGCTGGTACCTTCGCCGGCGCTCATGACGTCCCGGCGAAAGCTCCTGATGGTGGCGGCGGTGGTGGCGGTGGCCCTCAGCCTCGCTTCGGTGGCGGACGCCAAGGGCTTCCGGCGCTACCTGCGCC